>JANQQH010000089.1 GCA_028285025.1 Hyphomicrobiaceae bacterium
ATTCAATTGGATCATCAATGCGTTTATAGTTGATGTTTGTCTCAACAGCCGGCGATCCATGATAGTTTTTACCATCTGGAACATGTTGATGCTCTTGCAGGCTTGAGGTGTGACCCAATTGGGTGTTGTTGCCCATTGAGCTGTTTATTTCAATAACCGTTCCTTGCCCAACAAAGACGTTGTCTCCAATTTTTACCGGGCCAGTGTGGATATAACCATCTTGTGCTTTGTAGCCTGTTAAATAGCAATCCTTTTGCAAAATGCAGTTATCGCCTATTTCCAACATGTCTGTGCAGGTGGGAACATACTTTGTGTTGATGACTGTGTTTTTGCCAATTTTTGCCCCCATAAGTCTGAGGTAAAAATTATAAGCTGGACTGCCTGCAAATAGAACAAAGATACTTGAGCCCATAAAGCTGCGCGCTAGCCAAAAACGAAGATATGCAAGGCTCCAAATTGGAATGCGTTCTTCTTTCCATTTTCCGACAAGCACTTTTTTCGCCAGAAACGGAATGCCAAGGGAGATGATAAAGAATGCCCACCCAAGACCGAGCATTCTCAAAAAGAAGTCCATCATTGATGGCGAAGCAATGACCCAATTCAGCAGTGTGATCCCAATGGCTACATTGTATGCGAGAAAAAACAGCATATATGCAATTTGTAATGCTCCGCACAAATAGTAGTCTTTGGCGCTTGCAATATGTTGAGCATCACGACGCAATGGTAATGTCGCCTCGTTCTGTTCTTCTGATTGAGTGTCTATCAGAGTTGAAAGTTTGCGAATTGTTGGGTTTTGATAAATTTCTCTCATCGAAATTTCGATTGGTTTTCCCAACTTGTCTTTCGACATATTTTTTAGTTTCGCGGCAAACTGGGCCATTAACAGCGAATGGCTGCCAAGGTCATCAAAGAAATGGTCGTCAATAGAAACACCTTCGATGCGCAAGGTCAGTGCCAGAGCTTGCGCCGTTAGTTGCTCGGTGGGGGTGCTTGGGGCAATGTACTCATTTGAACTTCTTTGTGCCCGCTTGCCAGAAGGGGCGGGCAGTTTTTTGCGATCAGCCTTATCACTGGGAGTCAATGGAATGGCATCTAATTTTTCAAAATAGCCAGGGATCATATAACTTGGCAAAGCGCTTTTAAGGGCGTTGATTATATCCGTTGTTGGGATATCCTGACAGTCTTCTGCAAGCGCATAATAAGCAACAAGTTCTGGCTCTCCTGGTTCCATTTCATATGTATCGACAACCGCTTGAGCAATGCCTGGAATTTGAAGAATGATGGATTCTATCTCCGTTAACTCAATACGATATCCGCGAACTTTCACCTGGGTGTCAATGCGTCCAAGATATTCGATCTGATGTTGTTTGTTAAATCTGCCCAGATCTCCTGTGCGGTAGATTTTACTTGAAGGGTTTTCAGGTAATCCAATAAAGTCTGAGATAAAGGCTTTTTCTGTTAATTCGGGTCTGTTGAGATACCCATTGGCCAAGCCGATACCGCCAATGCAAATTTCTCCCACCTCGCCATCGGGAAGCTCTACATTTTCGTCTGCTTTTAAGATAGCGACTGAATAGGTCGGCAAAGGGTGCCCAATTGTTACAGGCTCATCTGGGTGGAGCTGGGTAAATGTGGCCGTTACGGTTGTCTCGGTTGGCCCATAAGCATTCAAAAAAGTGCGCCCTTTTTTATGCCATCTCACAACCAAGTTATGAGGGCAGGCTTCACCTGAGACCAGTAGAAATCTTAATTTGGGTAGATCTTCTTCTATTGTTGCCAGTAGGGTTGGGCAGCAACACAATGCTGTTACATCATTTTCTATCAGATAATCTGACAGATCTTTTCCAACCAGGTTTGTATCTCCCCGGCCCGGGACCAGGGTTGCGCCGGCAGCAAATGCAACCCATATTTCTTCAACGGAAAAATCAAAGGCAATGGTCATGCCTTGATACATACGATCTGTCTGTCGGACGCCATAAGCTTCAACGGCAACATGCACAAAATTGCAAATACTCGGGTGCTCGATCGTCACACCTTTGGGGTTACCAGTTGTTCCTGAGGTGTAAATTATATAACAAAGCTGTTCGCGGGCTTTTCCCTTTTCCTCGTCCGTTAGTCTTTTTTTGGATATTTTTTCAAGATCAATTTCTGGGTCATCTAAGGTTAGAATTGATGTATTAATTCCATCTAGAACATTTTTGAGCTCTTCTAGAGTTAGAACTTTTGTTACATTTGCGTCTTTTAGGATAAAGGCGATGCGATCTTGTGGAAACCCTGCATCTAAAGGAATGTATGCCGCGTTTAATTTTAAAACAGCCAGCAGTGATATATACGTGTAAATTGATTTGTTAAAGAGCAAACCAACCCGGTCTCCAGATTTTACGCCTTGTTTTGCAAGGTATCTTGCGAACTGGTTGGCCTTTTCTTCAAGCTCTTTATAACTTATCGAATGTTCTGCATTATCAATAGCCAAATGAGAGCCTTTGCCCTCATTGATCAGTTTGTCGCAGGTTTTTTCAAAGACATTATCTAGTCTTTCCCCTTGTTGCCATCGGATGAAGTTTTCGTGATGAGGGGACATATACATAATTTTTTACTCGTTATATGAGACTTGGTTTTGGTTCTCTTGATTTTTGTTGCTTTTAGAACAGCCAAGGGCTGAGCGGTTTATTCAGCCGCAAGGGGCATTTTCTCATGGAGGCATTCGAGAATGGCGTTTTCCAGAATATCAAGTCCCTCATTTAGCTGTTCAATTGTAATTGTTAGCGGCATAAGGCATTTAATGACTTCATCGTTTGGCCCTGCTCGCTCGATGATGAGGCCCTTGGTAAAGACCTTAGAAACAACGTCTTGTGCCATTGCTGGATCATAGAAGCATATTCCGCGCATCATTCCACGACCACGGGTTTCTTTTATAATATGATTGAAGCTCGTCTTGATCTCTTCCAATCGCATCGACAAATGCCGAGACTTTAACTCTACGTTTTTTGAAAAAGTCAGGTCAGACCAATATTCTTTCAGCATGGCTGTTGCTGTTACAAACGCATGGTTGTTGCCTCTAAAAGTGCCGTTATGTTCACCTGGTTTCCACACATCCAATTCACGTTTGAACAGGACGATCGATAGCGGTAAGCCATAGCCGGAGAGGGACTTTGACAAGGTTACAATATCAGGGACAATGCCTGATTTCTCAAAGCTAAAGAAGGTACCTGTTCTTCCGCACCCTGCTTGGATATCATCAACAATCAGCAAGATTTCATGTTTACGGCAAAGTTTTTGGAGACGCTGTAGCCATTCTACTCTGGCAGTATTGAGGCCTCCTTCACCTTGTATTGTTTCAACAATGACAGCGGCTGGCAGATCAAGGCCGCTTGAATTGTCCTGGATAAGCGTGTCTAAATATTTAATGGTATCAAAGCTGTCATCTAAATACCCATCAAATGGACAAAAGCTCGTGCCATGAAGGGGCATGCCCGCGCCCCCGCGGTGGTGTTTATTGCCAGTTGCTGCAAGTGCTCCAGCACTTACGCCATGAAAACCGTTGGTAAAACTAATAACATTGGTGCGGCCTGTAACTTTTCTCGCAAGCTTTAAGGCCGCTTCAACAGCATTTGTACCGGTTGGCCCTGTGAATTGAATGACATAATCTAGGTTGCGGGGCGCTAAAATGTTGTCCCGCATTGTTGTTAGGAATTCCTCTTTGGCCTTTGTGTGTAGGTCAAGCGAGTGCGTGATCCCGTCTTGTGCAATGAAGTCCAACAGGGCTTTTTTGAGGAAAGGATTATTATGGCCGTAGTTTAGGGAGCCTGCACCGGCTAAAAAGTCTAAATATCTATTTCCATTTACATCCCAAATTTCAGCCCCTTTTGCTTTTGATAAAGTTTTAGGAAAGCTACGAGCATAGCACTGAACTTGTGATTCCAATTCGTTGAAAATTGAACCTCTAGACATACCTTTTTCTACCTATTTAATATGATGCAACGTTTGATTTGGTTAATAAAGAACCGTTTCATCAGGTTTTGTTCATGAATGATTTGGAAAGTAGAGAGCAACATGCATGCCACTGATTATTTGGGGCTCACGGGGGAGTGCTGGGATGATTTTATGATTAATCTCAATCTAGAAAATCATTAAGTCATTGATATTTATTGATATTTATTGGTATCTTTATGACGCTTTTGTGACTGCTTTTTTTTGCTGTTTTATGGGAAACTGTTTCTAAAATTATCCTTGTATCAAAAGATAACAGTTATTAAGAACTCTAACCAAAATAGTACAGTTCACCATATTTTGTGCATTAGCAGATCTTCTTTTATGGCTAAAAATTTTTGTATTCGCTTTCATATGACTTATATACTTATAGTTTAGGACTTTGAAAAAAGGTTTGTTTGCGTAACAATGAATGTCTTCAGACTATTTCATAATTGGATACCGAGCTTGCGGAATTTTCTCATTGGTGTTGTGTCTTTATTTTTAATTATCGTTTTCTTTTGCAGAGCTTGGAGTTTCAGTTTGGTCTCACTTCCAGATGATATGACTTTTACGCCGTCTGGTGATGCTTTAATCATTAATGGCGAAACTCAGTCTGACACTTTGGCTAAATTTAAGACCGCATTGGATCAATATCCTGGTACCCGCACCATAATTTTGAATATTGTACCTGGTTCAGATGATGATGACGTGAACTTGAAAATGGCTCGGGTTATTCGAAAAAAGAACTTATCCACCCATTTAACCAAAGACTCTATTATTGAATCTGGTGGTATTGAGCTGTTTATGGGCGGTGTTGAGCGTACCATGGAGCGAGGCGCTCTAGTTGGTGTTCACAGTTGGAGTGATGACGATTATGGTTATGAAGCGCATGAGCTACCGAAAGATCATAAGGATCATAAACCTTATATTAAAACGTATCAAAAGCTAGGCATCCCCAAGAGTTTTTATTGGTTTGTCGTCAATGCTGCACCCTCAGATGGCATGCATTTTATGACAGAGGATGAGATTGTGGGCTTTAATTTGCTTACCAAGCCTATTATAGAGCCCGATCAATAGCTTTTTATAAACTCAAGCTATTTTTTTTATGTCGATTGATAGCTTTGGAGTGAAAGCCAGAAAATTATGTCCAATAAGTGCCCCTGTTTCTTTGCTTGGATCGACCACCTTCCAGCCGTTCATTGATAATTCTTTAATCGCTTGGGTGTAGGAGGGCCTTTTATCCTTAACGGTCCCGATCAAAGCGTAACTATATTTTGCAATTGAGGGGCAGGATTTAAATTCATCAGAAGAGAGCACCACACCAATTGCAACGTTTGAGACTTGTAGCAATTTGATTAGTTTGGGGTTTGGGCATCCTTGAAACAAGATTAATGTTTCAGTTGCTCTTTGAAAGAATTTGTAACTGTTTGCGTCTCGGTCTGAAATTAGGTCAGAAATATTATCATTAATATTAGCAGACCCATTTTTTTGACTGGTATGTTGATGTATTGATTTTTTTGTTTCGTAGTTTGCCATCTTAAACCTGCTATATATCCAGATGTGCTTTTGTAGATTAAGCAGTGTAGTTGGCCCAAATTTTATCCTTTATAATTCTTTAATAACAAGTAAGTTTGCATATTATGCTTAACGTAGACAATCTTGATTTTAGTTGTATAGACAAGATCATCAGCAATTATTTAACCATAAAAACTAAGGGGTAAGAGAGCTAGGCTCAGGACCTATTCATCTTATGTTTTCAGCGCGCTTAAACCAATCCAATTTATGCTGAAATTTTCTCCAAAATACTCTTCCACCAGGGCAAACCTGTAACCTCTGGTGGCTCAGAAGTAGACGCATCATAAATGCCGCGTTCACCTACCATATTCGCATTACAGGCCAGCATCGCCTCCATCAGTTTTTGCGAGCCTTGGGCAAATGTTTCTCCGAATGACTCATCTCCCAATCCAAAAACTGCGAAATTTATATGACTTAGATCCGGTTTTTTTTCTAATAGATCATCATAAAATTCGTCAGCAGTGCTCGGGACATCTCCAGATCCAAATGTTGCACTTACAATAACGTAGAATGTATCACGATCAAGATTGGTCGGGTCGATACTATTCATCTCAGAAATCTCACATTCGAATGTCTGGGGCGATTCATCTTTAAAATCATCGCAGAGATACTGTGCATTGCCGCTTTCAGTACCGTAAATAAAATGTATTTTCATATTTTTTCTATTTGTTAAAAGTTTTATAGGGTCAAGATCTATTAATTTTACTCATTTTGAGCCCACTCACCAGTTTACCAATAGGCAAAAAGGTGAATGAATTGTAGTTCATTTTCAAGCCTTTCTATTACACTTTTAAAGGGATGATAAGGTGTACAAAGGATTGTGTTTGCAGGGTTCAGAATTTGAAAACAGCGCTAAGAATAAGGCATTAATCTGAGCAGTATATTGATTTAGCCAATGATTACAATAGAGTTGATTGGTAATAGATGCGCGGTTATGTCTATCTTCTTCTTGCCTTAAACATACGATCACCGACATTTAAATAAAACCCATTAATGCCTATTACGCTGTAATGTAAAAGTAAAAAACTTTCCGCTACAAATAAGATAGAACATAGACAAAAACAGGAGGCGAAAAGTCACCTCCTGTTTTTTGAATATTTAATGTTTTGTTTTAAAGTTCAAACATATCAAAAAGATCTGAAAGCGGGTTTTCGCGCTCACGTTTTTTGCGCCCTAAATAGTTACGATTGGGCTTGTGATCCCTCATATCCATTGACTGTGCATTGTCATAGACAGCATCATTGGCGGCCTCTTTGGCTGTTTCTTCTTGCACATAATGGATTAGTTTTTCCACTTCACCTTTGTCAAACCAGACACCGCCAGATGCTGGACATAAATCAAGTTTAATGCCGTAGCGCTCGATTTCTTTCATTGGTGATCCGTCTATTGGGGACGTTAATAGTGGCATTCATTTGCTCCTTTTCTAATGGTTGCGGGGGGGGGGATAAACTTATTTTTACGCGGCTTGTATAATCGAGGGGTCGTTTTCAAGCGCAAACACAATATGTTCAGCCAATCGTTTTGCCGCGTCACTCATCACCTGTTCATTTTGCAACAAATCAATTTCTATTGCTGGGATGGGTGGGAGCCCTGACTCTTCCCCTAGTGATGTAAGGCCATGAACTTGTGAAAGCATTTCTTTGGGCACAACCGTAATACCAAGACCGGCTTTTGAAGCGGCAATGCGCCCTGTCATGCTGGCGCTGGTAAACACCGAGTTCCATTTAATTTTCTTTTTATCCAGGGCATCAAGAACTTTACTGCGGTAAACGCACGGATGAGGGGACAGAACAAGAGGGACAGTTTCGTTCATGTGGAATTTTGATTTTTCTCGGCCCGCCCAAACCAAACTTTCGCGCCAGACTTTGTTGCCATAAATCTTGGTTTTGCTATCTCGTTTGATCAAAATCAGGTCGAAATTTCCCTTTTCAAATTGGTCGACCAAGTTATGGGATAAATCACAATGCACCTCCAAGGCCACTGTAGGGTGAGATTTTGCAAACTGTGCCAACACCTCAGGTAGGTGGTTTGTCGCAAAAGCCTCTGGTGCGCCAAGGCGTACAGTTCCAGAAATGTTGGGCTGGGAAATGCGACCAAAAACTTCATCATTCATAGATATGATCTGGCGGGCATAGGGTAGCAACACTTCGCCTTCTGTTGTCAGATTGACCGACCTGTTGTTTCGCAAAAAAACCTGATGGCCTAATATGTCTTCTAGTTTTTTTATTTGCTGACTAATGGTTGATTGGGTGCGTCCCAAACGTTCAGCAGCATGTGAAAAGCTGCGCGCCTCATAAATGGTGAGAAAGGCGCGCAGAAGGTCTATATCAATATTTCTAATCATGGTTCTTAATATTATTTCCAGCTCGGAATTTTAGGTTGAATTGCTCACATTCATATATTAAAAAAAACGATAATATCAAGATATTTTATTTATTTTTTTAATTATTTTCACTCTATTTTATATATTTATTGCGTTTAAATTTTGAATTTTTTGCTTAAATATATTGAATTTTATAAGCACAAGTATGCACTTTTTCCGCTTTTTCTAAATCATTAAATTATTTAAAATCAATATGATGGATCAAAATAAACTCTCTCGTTGTTCTTGCGTTGGGTCTTTAAATTGCAAGACTAAAAATAGCAATTCCTAGGATCTAAATTTGCTCGATTTTTATTTATTTAAAATTTCGATATATTATCTTTAATTTATTAATTTAACAAATGAATGAAAATCTATATATTGAGATCATAGCAAAACAACGAAAGGAGGAAATATTTAGATGAGATCACTCGATAAAAAAGCGATCGCTTTTATTCTTTGCACGAGGATTATGAGAAGTGATCAAACTGTATGTCCAATCGCAGTCTGGGAAGATGATGGAGGTCGCCCTACCTCTGCCCCCTCACAGACCATCCATTAGTCAAAGGAAAATAGATGATGAATGACTTTGTATCCCAGATTTTGGATTTTATTGAGTGTAATGATGACATTGAGCCATCAACCATCGACCTTGATGACAGCGAGGATGAAGAATTACTTCCTGAAAACTCGTTGATTGATGAAAAATCGCTAAGACCTCATGATTCACAGTAACCATTTAAAAGAAAGGACACAAACATGAATCATCCTCGCGATAAACCTTTGTAAACACTTAAGGTCTCCCAACCTTAACCCAGAGAAGAGCTAAAAGTGAAAGAGAACTGGCAGGGCATCTGTCATGAACAAGGACCTTAAAACATTGAAAACGAAATTTAAACAAAGGTTTATTGGTTCAAGAGACAGAGCCCCCGCCTCAAACAAAAGGTGCGGTCATACAAAGTGTAGAAAATTTAATGTTTAGACCCTTTACACACGAGCTGCACGAAATCCAGGTCTCGCACCTTATTGTTTGAAACTTAAAATAGTAAAATTTGAATAACCAGATGAAAGGAGAACTCAATGAAATATAAAATATTGGGCGCCATAACTATTATCGGCTTGTCCTCAAGCCCGGTGGTTGCAATGGAGACCAATAAACTGACGATGTCCAAAGATAATCTAATCCAAACTGACTCTATTACTGAGATCTTACCAATAATAGAATATAGCGGTGAGAACGATGATAAAATTCTTAACGATAAAAATAATGTATTCATCAAAGAGTCGGATATTTTAATCCCAACTGTGCCTCCACAAACCGCACAATAATCTCTCTCTTCCCAAAAAACTTCAACGAACCCCTCTATATCGGGTGCCGAAAGGCACCCGATTTTTTTATAAAGTAGCGACCTTATGATTTTGCAATAAAGCTTACTGAAGAATATCACCCGCCATTTTTACGAAGATGGAGTTTTTTTTCGACAACGGTTGCTTTCAGAACAATCTAAACAATTTCTTCTGGTCTGATGTGGAGCTATCAGACAATTGAGGGCGTATGCATTGATGCGGTCACAGCGCAAGTGATCACAACTTTACGCGAGGTTTAGTCATTTTTTGCCCCTCTCAGAATATTTTCTATTGCCTAGATGTTGTATTAGACCGAATTTAGCGTCCATGTTTGGCACTCAATTGTAGCTGAACGTTTCGGTTTGGTTGCGCAATTATTCAACATTCTTGATAAGCAGGCATTATTTTTCGCCTTAGCTTAAATTTGTTTTAGACTCTACCGTTGGGTCTTAAAAGCTGTATATAAAGGTAATCAGCCAATCCGGACTTATGGAGAGAAGAATTTTCTCCCATTCAGTCATCAAACCTGTTAAAATCAGTAAGCTGATCCCTATCAATAGTACTCCCAAAATAGGCTTGATCCAATTTGCTAAACTCGCCATCGCATTTTTGCGGGCGGCAATCACTTCTCTTGTGCCATACATCAACCCAATTAATGGCGTTACAACCCCAATAGCAAATAAGAACATGATGGTTGCAGCATAGCCGATACTCTGTCCTTGAGCAGCCAACGCAATAGCTGCACCTAATGTGGGGCCAACACAAGGTGTCCAAACAGCTCCCAGCAAAGCACCTAACAAAAACTGGCCAGGACGTGTGCTGGGAGAAAATGTGGACACATAAGAGCTTAACCCTGAGATTGAAGATTGTGCCATTACAGCAAACCGCGTCTGCAATGTCCCTGATAACATGATTAGACCTACGGCCAACATCAGAGCGGCTGATATGTTGGTCAATATTTGCGGTGTCAAACCAAGACTAAACCCCAAAGTCGCAACAAACATACCAAAACCAGTGAAAGAAAGAACCAAGCCTGCGGCGAGTGCAATTGGCCCATGACGATGAGATTGCAAGGCACCGCCCAAAACCATTGGTAGCATAGGCAGTACACAAGGAGACAGAATAGAAACAAGACCTGCAATGTAGGCCATAATGAATTGGCTCATTTTATCCTACCAATTTTTACTGCGCTTACGGAACACGAGAAAAAGGCCCATATCCCCGCAAGGTTTTGAGGATACGGGCCTGTTGGCTGCGTAATATAAATCTGCTTGTGCCAATTAAACACCCTTGGCAATCGCTGCCAGGATCTTATCTTTGCCTGTTTCACCAACAAGGCGAGCAACTTCATCTTTTCCTTTGAAAACGATGATTGTGCTTTGCTTGATAACCTTAAATTTTTTAACCGCTTCGGCATTATCTAGAAAATCAATGGATAAGAAAACGGCCTCTGGATAGGTGGTTTTTGCTTTTTTGAGTGAGGGTTGTTGTGCTTTGCAGGTACCGCAACCTTGTTTAAATACTTCAACGATAATATGCTTTCCCTCTTTTTGAGCGGTAACAAATTTATCTGTCGAATAAGTGGCCGTAAACTCTGCAAAAGCAGGTACAGCTAAAATTGCCAGTCCCAAACTAACAGTAACCACCCCAAGAAATTTAGAAAATAATGACATAATTATTGGATCTCCTTTATAGATAACCGCTCGCGTAGTATGCTGAACCACGTTCGCTATACCCACAGGTTTCCCGCTGGGACGCAAATGGTTACTATCGATCACAAATTTGTGAAAGGGTGTGAAGAAATGTAACTTTTAAGGGAATTAAGGCAAACCAGTAACAAGTAGGATTAAGTGTCCCGTGCAAATATCAAATGATAGCGAAGATATAAAAAAGCAATTTTTGAGTGGATTGAAAGGTGATCGCGCCGCTTATCAGACGGCTTTGCTTTTGCTTTCAAATCGCATCAGAGCCTATGTAAACAACAAACTAGGCCGGTTCCATTCTCAATGCGACATTGAAGATGTTGTTCAAAATATCCTCATCGCAATCCACGAAAAGAGATGGACATATGATACCAAAAGGGAGCTGATGCCTTGGGTATTTGGCATTTCAAAATATAAGGTCCTACAGTTTATTCGCTCTTGTCGTCGGCGAAGCGCAGTCATTACTAACTTTGAAGTTGATACAAATCATGAACTAGAAAACACCATCAAAATAGATCAAGAATATTTTGAAAACTTCTCGAAAACTGATCTGAACCTCCTATTGTCCCGACTAAGCAAGGAACAGCGCGAAGCTGTGCAACTAACAAAAATAAAGGGGTTGTCATTTTCTGAAGCGGCAGATCAGGCCGGCGTTAGTCTGAGTGCAATGAAGGTCCGCGTTCATCGCGCTATGAAACGGCTGGAACAGGAAGCAAAGGAAATATAAATCATGCATACGCAAGACTTAATTGAAATGCTTGCCGCTGATGTTCAGCAAGGCACAAAACGTTCTGTTACTTGGAAACTGTTGGCGATAGCTTTGGTGGGCCTGTCAAGCTCTATTCTGCTTCAATTCTTTAGCGCTGGTTTGCGCGCCGATGCACCGATAGCTTGGCCAGCAATTATTGTAAAGCTGATCGTTTGCATCATACTTGGACTTATCTGGGCTGGGTATTTGCGCTCACTCAGTTCACCTGGTCGTAACAGCTGGGGTCACTTTGTTTTTGCTTTCGTTGCAATTGGATCAGTTGTGTTTTTAGGATTGCTATCATCGTTCAATTTTTCCGGCCTAACCGGTTGTCTAATGCAAGTCTGGCTCCTTTCGATCCCAGCATTCATTGGGCTGGTTTGGCTGCTCCGCTCGGCAGCTCCGGTGCGCAGTGTTTCTACAGGGTTTGCCATTGGCATATTGGCTGGCATCATCGGGACATTTGGTTATGCATTTGGATGCATGACTGATCAACCATTCGAAGTTGCATTCAGATATGGTGGATCCATTTTAACACTTGGCGCGCTCGGTGCTATGCTTGGCCCTTTTATGTTAAAATGGTAGAGATCCTTATTAACTCAAGCCGTCCCCGTTCCTTCTGGAGCCCCTTTTATCCTTTCAGGGCACGTTTCTTTGCCTGGATGTTGTCTTAGACAGTGGCCGTCTGATCCAACTCAGAAAGTTGTGCTGATCCTAGTTTCACCAGAAGGCCTCAAAATTTTTGTTAATTAGCTTATTCTTGAGAATGAGTCCTTGAAGCCTTAATTACTTCGGATATATAGCTGAAACTGGACTTCATTGATAATAAGCAAAGCTCGAAATCATTGGATGTTATAATCCGCTAGGAGAATTTTAACATCTTTTGCAGATGGTCATCTCGTTAAGTCATTGATTTTATTTGTAGCAGATTCTGCGATTGTCGAAATATGTTACAAAATACCCCCTTTTGTAACATAGAGTCTGCTATTTGTTTATTTTAAGCCTCAGAAATCCTTGAAGATAGTTCGAAAAACTATGGTGAAGGAACTGATCTAACTTATGCAGCGTAATCTAGCCATTTAAGATCAGGGACGGGTTCTTTAAATTGTACGCCGTAGCCGTTGTCATCTTTTCTCACGACTTTGGCTGTAATGGTGCGACCATCTGAAAGGACAAATGAGAATTCCTCTCCAATTTTCATGCTATGAGTGCCTGAGATGAAAGCGCCTGTTTCACTCGCATTTTCAATGAGGAAATTATATCTTAAGCCCTTCATATCGATCATCGAAATTTTGTTGTTTTTTTCACGTAAGCTATTTCTGCGATCCTTGACGTCTTTGCTCACGTCTTCCAAGAAATTATTAACTGCGTTAGAGAGGTCTTGGCTGACTTTGCCAAGAGCTGTTGCAACTTCTTGTACCTGATTGGCTTGCATAGTTGTTTCGTCAACTGATTGGTTCACCAGTTCAACATTGTTTGCCACTTCATTGGTTTGCTTAGAGGCGGCTTGAATTGAGTTTGCGATTGAAGAGGTTGCGGCTTGTTGTTCTTCAACAGCTGAGGCGATGGTGACTGTGACATCGCTGATTTTTTGAACTTGGGTCAAGATGTTTTTAATCGCACCAACTGTGCCGTGTGATGATGTTTGCACCGCTGAAATGTGAGATGCGATTTCATCAGTTGCTTGTGCTGTTTGTTCAGAGAGTTGCTTTACTTCAGCAGCAACAACAGCAAAGCCTTTACCTGCATCACCAGCTCTTGCGGCTTCAATGGTTGCATTAAGGGCAAGAAGATTGGTTTGTTCTGCAATTTCACGGATGAGGCCAACCACGTCACCGATTTTATCGGCCGCATCAGAAAGAGACATGACATCCTTGTTGGTTGTCTCTGTTGTTTCTGATGTTTTATTGACGATGTCATCTGCTTTTTGAACTTGCATTGCAATTTCTTGCATTGATGCTGATAGTTCTGAGGTTGCTGCTGCAACTGTTTCTACATTTTCTGATGCAATATTTGAAGATTGCTGCATGGCATCTGAGCTGTTGGCGGCTGATTTTGAGGCGTCATGTAATGTGTCAGCTGATTTTTGCATTGAGTTTGTTTGATCTTCAAGACTATCTCTAATATCATTTTGAAGATGTTTGAATTTATCAATGATTGATGAGATATAAGCTTGTTTCTGAGCTTCTTTTTCATTTTCTACAATGGCTTCACGCTCTAAACGGGCCCGCTCAATAGCATTTGTTTTAAAGACAGAGAGAGCTTTTGCCATATCACCTAAATTATCAGTTCTTTTTTCCATAGGAATTTTAATAGATGTGTTGGCTTTCGAAAGTTCAATCATAGTTCTTGTGAGTTGTTTGATTTGAGTGCTAATGGTGCGTGAAATCACATAAGATAAAGCTGCTGTGATGGTGATCAAGCCGAGCAGGATAATGGTATAAAACCAAAAAGAGCGTGAGGCATAATCTGCGTGATCAATTGCAATTTGCATGAGTTCATTTGAAATAAAGTCTTCGACCACTTTGAGCTCATTAATTCTTTGAGTTGAAAGAGCGAACCATTCTTTTGCTGAAACAGATGAGACATCTCCGCCGAAGGGATTTTCAAAAGCAATTTCGCGAACTTCTTTAATTTTCTTATGAGCTTCACCATTTAAAACTTTGTTCAAATTTTTCATGTGTACTTCGCTGGCATGGTGTCTGTAAGTTTCGAAATTGATATGCTGGTTCGCAACATAGCCGACATATCTTTTGTAAATAGTTCGGTTGAATTGCCCGGCGCCAAAGCCTGCTGCTCCCATTGCTCTTTCTAGACCGGCATATTCTTTCGCGCGAAGGAAGGAGGTGTAGATAATGAGCTCGCGAATGATATCAGCGTCGTTTGTTGCTTCTTCGAAGGTTTCTATCAAAGTGAGAAGATTATCAATAAGGGGGGTGTAGAAACTTGCCATTTGTTTAACTGAAGCAGAGAGGTTATCTACCGATTGTCTTTTTGCTTCCAGTTTTACTAATGCTTGTTTGACTTTTTTCAGAGGTTTTTGGAAATGGTCGTAAGTTAGATTTTTCTCTGAAAAAGGTAGTTTTTCATTGAAAACTTTCAATGCTTTATCTGTTTGTAAGCGGGTGTCTGGAATTTCGCTGGCGAAATTTTTCTTATTTGAGCCTATGAAACCGGCTGATTGACCACGTTCGACCTGGAGACTGTGAACAAGGTTTGAGATTGCAGGTGCGAGTTGAATGGCCTCAACAATATTATCTGACGCTGCTTTTTTGTTCCAAATATTATGAAGCTCTTCAGCACTTACCATCGACAAGCCTAAGAGTGGAACCAAAATTAAGATCATAATTCTACGAGTAATTGATAGTTTTGATATAAAACTCACGTTCTCATTCCTTCAAATATAAATCTTTGCAGTAATTTTCAGTACCAAGAGTAATTTGATTATAGTAAATAAGAAATTAATATTGACATATTTCTGATAAGTCCCCTCAGGATGGTCCAGTTTGAAAGTTAATTATAGCTTAGATATGAACATGCGCCGAAGTTCGGATCACCCGCCTTAGGTAATAATTTACCCTTTTAAAACCTTGTGGTGGCAGCTTGCCTTAAGGCTTTTTTATAAACTCAGGGTACGTTTGTTTGCCTGGAAGTTGTCTTAGACTGAATTAAGAGTCAATGTTTGGCACTGACGTAGGTCTGAAGGTTTCGGTTTGGTTGGCAAAAGCAGGAGCTAGGAAACCACCTTCTGCTTATTTCGTTTTTTAACTTGTGAGGTTCGTTTTTTATTTTAGAAAAGACATTAGGGATTGGCTTAGACATTGGCCGTCTTTGACCCTTAACGGAAATCTGTATTGCTTTAAATCGTAAAAAATTCAGTCATTACAAAACTTATTCCATTTGTCTAAACCAATCTCGAAGTGATAAATGGAGTCTGACAACTTCATCCTCTGCAAGTGATTTACAGTGGGCAATCGGTGCACGCAAAGTGTTTAGGTTTCCTAGAACCTTTTCTAGACCACGAATATCACGGAACATATCACCAAATATGTTCCAATTAGTCTTAATAATCTCGCTAAGTTCACCAAAATTACTATAGTCGATAAGTTCATCTGAACGTGGCGTAACCCCTGTAGAAAGCTCTTTCTTTTTATTTTTTTCAGCATTTGTTCGCACAGTGTTAGGAACAGCAGCATCCCACCACTGTGACCCGTGAGCCTCTTCTAATCGTTGAGCAACAAGTTGTCTAATTGAGTTCTCTAAGCAGTAAAAGATCGTATAATGCGTGGCCATTGCGGCTGCCTCGTGCCTTAACTGCTCAGGAAACTGCGGGTAGTAGTCGTGCTCAACTTGCTCAGGCCCCTCTGATTTTCGTCCAATATCCAAATCGTACTCATGCGCAATGCGACGAAGGTCAGCTTCAATAGCAAAGTTGTTCAAGCTGAACAGTCGTAATGCATCTTCTTTTTTCATTTTTTCAGCAAGTTCTCTTTGAGTGACTTAAAAATGGTATTAAATACTTCTGGGTTTGTTGTCTCAGGCAAAACTAAATTTATAGTGTAAGCAAGGTTCAGCCCAACATCCCCAGTTTGTTCCGCTAAATGTTGCGGATTGTTGTTTGCAGGTACAGTCTCTACGTTAATATCTTGGGTCAGCGTAATTGGATTATCGGATGCTTCCTCATACGTTTCGTCAAAATCAGCAAAATCTTTAAGTTTCAAAAAAGTAGATAGCGTCGCCTCTACCGTCCTATCATCGTGCGCTGCACCTGTAACTTCAACAATCAGTGCTCTCAATTTTTCCTTCGAAAGATCTCCCGCGTAACGATTTCGATCAAATAATTCCGCGTAAGCATTTCGCATTCCCTCAGCAATTGCTGTGCCTTGGGTAGTCACATTTCTAAAACGGTCATAAAGGGACGTTGGGGTACCATCTGAGTTTAACAAGTCCATACGCTTGAGCAATGGAATTATCGGTTTTGCGCTACCACCCGAAAAACCAAGTTTAGTGTCAAGAAAGTCTTGGGTAAATCTATCTGGTTTACGTGCTTCCTGAATTTTAGTGAGAATCTTTGTTACCAAACCTGAAGACAACATATATGGTAGCTTTGTCGACATGTTTTCTTAACACCCATGTGAAGTTTATAGGATCAGAATTGTAAGTATATTTTTTGTGATGACGAATATTTCAACGTAATTATCCACAAATAAAAGTATAACTTTCACCAAGATTCAAAAATAAAATAAAGGTTTGGTGAGTCTCCAAACAGTAAACGACTTTCACATAGCTCAACGACTACTGCTTATGGCACATAACCGAATTACAAAATCAAACATCAATATTTCCTCTTGTATTACAAGAGCAGAAATAAGCATATTTTTCTAAGCCAGACGAACCAAACACCCCAGAGATCAAACCTCACCCCGCTCCTTTTGGGCCTCTTTCATCTCTTTTTTTCGCTCTCGCATTTTTTGGGCATCAACGGCTGCGGCATCTCCTAAATGTGCCAGGCCCTTTTCCTTGGCTAACTGCATTTGCTTTTGCCGTTCTCTGGCCCGGGTGCGTTCTTTGTCTGTGCGCTCATCTTTGCAATAAGCGCACTGCACGCCCAATTCATAATCAGGATGAGCCCGGTCTTCAGGTCCGAGCGGCTGGCGGCAAGCATGGCATAGGAGATAGTCTTGGGGCACCAAATCATGGCCGACTGCCACGCGCTCATCAAAGACAAAACAGCCCCCCTGCCATAAGCTGTCTTCTTCTGGCTGTTCTTCCAGGTAGCGCAAGATGCCGCCCTTTAAATGAAATACTTCTTCAAAGCCATGGGCCAACATATAGCTGGAGGCTTTTTCACAGCGGATGCCGCCGGTGCAAAACATCGCCACCTTTTTGTTTTCAGATGGGTCCAGGTTTTCAGTCACCCAGTCTTTAAAATCAGTGAAACTTTTGGTCTCTGGATCTACGGCCCCTTTAAAGGTGCCGATGGCCACTTCATAATCATTACGCGTATCAATCACCACCATGTCTGGGTCGGATATAATCTCGTTCCAGTTTTCAGGGTCGACATAGGTGCCCACTTGCACATTCGGGTCAGCTTCGGGCGCGCGCAGAGTGACAATTTCTTGTTTCAAGCGCACTTTCATGCGCCGGAATGGGGCTTTGTCGCTATAAGAATATTTGACATCCAAACCAGCTAAGCGGTTTTTAAAGATATTGCCCGTTTTTAGATAAGTGATCAGCTCATCAATGGCTTCTTGAGAGCCTGCCAGCGTTCCATTAACCCCCTCGCGCGCTAATAACAGCGTGCCCTTAATCTCACGGGTGTTACAAAAGTCGCTTAAAGGTGCTCGCAAGCCTTCAAAATCGGGCAAAGCAACAAAATGGTAAAGGGCGGCAACCTTGAAAGCTGGGACCTGGTTCATTGTATTCATCTTGGTAAGTTCACTTAAATTTTCTTAGCACATTTTGTGCTACTGACAATCATATCTGGATTTTGTCAAGCCTGAAAAGGTAAGCCTTTTAGTCTTTTGATTTTTACATCTCATTGATTTAAATCAACACTTGCAAACTGACAGCTATGGTAAGACAGCAACATAACTTTAAGGAAGTTACGAAAAAACACATCAGTCATGCTTTAACCCTTTGACGGGGCAATCTAATCAGGGCTAGGGTGCCACACATGCTAAAGCAAAAAACATCCAAACGTATCACAAGCTATCCTTTATTGCTTATTTTGGTTTTGCAATTGGGGTTTTCTAGCTTGCTGTGCGCTGTTGCCAGCTATCAAGCTGGTGCCAGCACGTTGATGATTTGTACCAGCTTTGGCATTCAAACCATCACTATAGACGAAAATGGTCAGCCGATTGAACAACAAAGCGACCATTCAGCTTTAGATGGAACCTGTTTTCACTGTGCCTCTGGTGGCTGTGGGTCTTTGGCCTTGTTGCCACAACAAACTGAAACTTTTGTGCAACGCCAAATTGCAACAAAGGTTGAAGGCTACCAAAGCATTTTAGCCAATGCGACCAGCCCGCCGCCGCCAACGCGCGCCCCGCCTTTCCTGGCTTAAAAAAATCTTTCAATATCAAGCTAATAACAACGCGCCATTGTTAATAAATGGTGATGATTTTTTTTCGTTTTAGATGCTTTTATCCGAGCTGCTCTTTCAAAGGGAAGATCTGCACAGGACAAAAAGTACATTTATGATTTGGAGTTTCAATAAATGTTTTCCTTAAAGTTTTCTAGCAAACTGAGTTTGTTTGCAGTTCTGTCCTTTACAACACTCTCTCCGGCTTTGGCTGATGAGACCCATCCGTCTAGTTTTGCCATTACAGGCGGTGGTCATAATCATGGCATTCGCGCAGATGGTCATGCTCCCATCGGCGTTATGGGCGATCATTTGCATAAAAAAGGGGAGTGGATGCTCTCTTACCGTTTTATGCATATGAATATGGAAGGCAACCAAATTGGTGATAATAACGCTTCACCAGAAACCATTGCCACCACAGTGCCCAACCGCTTTTTCGGTATTCCTATGCAACCACCTACACTGCGTATTGTACCAACAAAAATGACCATGGATATGCACATGTTTGGCGGCATGTATGCGCCAACTGATAATCTAACTTTAATGGCCATGATTAATTATATTGAAAAAGAAATGGATCACATAACCTTTCAGGGCGGCATGGGCACCAACCGTTTGGGCACATTCACCACAAAATCTGAAGGCTTTGGTGACTTGAAATTATCTGGGCTTTATGGCCTTTATGATGATGGCACCACCAAGATCCACCTAAACGCTGGCCTTAGCGTACCAACTGGCAGCATTAAAGAGCGTGCCCAAATCCTAACCCCTATGAACGCTCAGCCTGTGGTTCGCATGCCTTATGCTATGCAGTTGGGCACAGGCACTTGGGATC
>JANQQH010000091.1 GCA_028285025.1 Hyphomicrobiaceae bacterium
ACGTTGGCAAGATCTCTGTTTGGTTCTGCATGGGTTGTTTTTGCGTTTATGCTTATGACAAGCAAGAGAGAATTAACCAGCGCTATTATAGATTTTAATGATGCTTTGCAATGATTTAGTGACATTTTAAATCAACCCATTTTCATTGAGTGTCTTTAGGAACGGTTTAGGGTCTGTTGAGTATCAAGGTTGCAGCGTCGGCACGTTCCCTTTTTCCACTGACAAGCCAAAAAACGCGCCGTAGTGTGCCCCACTTCAAGCATTTTTTGGTGATGCTCAGTGGAAAAAGGGAACGTGCCCTTAAGGATTTGATAAAAATTGTTCTCAGTTCTCTCATTCGTCGTTGAATATGCAATGGCATGTCTTGCCTCCTCATGAAAGATCTGAAAACAATTTTTATCAAACCGACGCCGCAACCTTGAACCTCAACAGACCCTAGAGACTCACCTTAAATTTACTCTTTGGCATGGATTAGTTCAATAACTGTAATGAGTTAATAACGTGACTTTTGGCAATCACCGCCTATTTTTGCTTATTTTTGGCTAGATCAATGGTTTTTTTATGATCCCCGTTTACGGAAAAGGTTTTTGCGTATTTATCGTCTCCAATTTCGGCTGTTATTTTATAGTTATCAGTTGGCAGGCCGAGCTGAGCTTCAGTTTGAGAGCCTTGCCAGATCAAGGTGCCTGATTTTTCGAATAAGCGCCAGAAAATTTGGTGTTTTGACAATAGATCTGTGCGGTTGCTGATTTTAAAGGTCACTTGAGAGGTTCTGGTCGCAAAGGAGACATCTTGGACCTTGCCAGCCGTTAAGGTGATGGTTTTTGAAAGGGTGGTTTGTGTGTCTTTTGCACGCAAGGATAGGCGATAGGTGCCAGGTGACACAGTGATGCTTTGGTCAAGTGTGCTAAGCGTGTCGATTAAAGGAAAGCGGCCTGATTTATTTTTGCGAGATATGGCCAAGCTGTATTGCTCTTGTGCTGTGTTGTTATTGAGGGTGATTTTTATTTGCGCCAGGTTCAATTTTACATTGAGGGTGGTTTGTTTTTTTGCTTCTAGGTTTACGTTGATTTTTTTGTGCGCATATCCTTGAGATATCTTGAGACTATATTGACCTGCT
>JANQQH010000099.1 GCA_028285025.1 Hyphomicrobiaceae bacterium
AAATTACGTTGACCTCGTATACTCATGATGAGACCAATGCCAAATGGTCATATTCTTATTTGAAGGAATTTTTGATTAAGGTGGCAACAGATACGCAGGCTGAAAATATTTATTTGGTGGCTCATTCTATGGGCACGCGTGTTTTGGCCAATGCGGTGTCAAATATTATGGCAGAGCGGCCAGATTTGAAAAAACGGTTTCGTGAAATTATCTTGGCGGCTCCTGATATTGACGCAGAAGTGTTTATCAATGATTTGGCACCCAAACTGGTTGATGCGTCCCGCAACACCACGCTTTATGCCGCCTCTGATGACCGGGCGTTGAAAACGTCTCGAGAAGTGCATGGCGGCTATCCGCGTGCAGGAGACGCTGGGGATAATCTGATTATTTTGAATGGTATTGATACGATTGATGCAACAGGCGTTGATGCTAGTTTGTTGCGCCATTCTTACTTTGCTGAAGCCCATAGCATTTTAAAAGATATTAAAGAGCTTGTTGGCTTATCCAAACCGGCTAATGAGCGGTCAAATTTAGTGATGAAAAAGCGCCGCTCTGATGGGCGTGCGTTTTTTGCGGTTAAAAAGTAATAAAATGTAATTTTTTCATCCCTTTAAATTGTTTTGTTCATGTTTATTTGAAGGTTGTTTCCAAGCTGGGATTGATTTAGGCTAGATCTGGCATTTTATGTTGGGTTCTAGTCTTGTTCCGTAAGGGGGATTGTGTTGTGACACGTTTTTTGATGAGTATTGGCAATCTGGTATTTGCTTTCTTTCTTGGGGCTGTGGCGTTGGTGATCGTTGCCATCCAATTTCCTGATTTATTTTCTGTCATTCTAGATGGCGCCGATGTGGTGAAGACAAATTTAACATCTGCTGTGCCGGTTTCTGAAGGGGGGCAGGTTTATAAAAACCTTGTTCGCTATTTAATTGAAGAACAGCAACTTGTGTTTATGTTTTTTGTGATTGTGGCGCGGGTTATTCTATCTTTTCTTATGTGGTTGGTTTCGTCTTTGCTTGGACTTAAAAGTTAACCTGGTTTTAAGCTCATTGCTTTATCGTTAATATCTCTTGTCCCATTAGGTTTGTTTTGGGGCACCCTTTAGTATTTGGTAGGGTTGGGGTCGTATTATGAGTTGGTGGGCAGGCGATAGGCGAGCAAAGAAAAGGGCCAGTAAGGCTGGTCGGCCAAAAGGGGGGAAAGCCTCTCAAAAGCGCGGTTCTTTAAAAGCGGGTTCAAAACGCGCAGCTGCTGCTTCAAAAATCAAAGTTCATGCGCCGAGATCAAAAACTGTTCGTAATAAAGCTACACAGGCAAAGCGAAAGACAGCTGGGAGGCGGTCTGGGGCTAAGCGTCGGTCTGTTGAACTGGTGGAGGTTGCGTTTTTTCCCTTTGGTTTGTTTGCGCCAGAAAAGAAAAAGAGCAAAAAACGCCGTTCAACTTCTAAAAAACAAACCTCATCATTTGGATTTTTCTCGTTTGTTTATTGGGGGGCCGTTTGTACTATTTGGGCAATGATTGCCTTTGGTGGTTTGATCACCTATTACAGCGTGACCCTACCAGATCCGTTATTGGCCGGGTTAAAGACGAAAGGCCAGGCCATTCGGGTGCTCGCTCAAGATGGGTCTTTGATTGCTGAACGGGGCCTGCATAAAAATTATGTGAAGCTTTCGCAATTGCCAAAACCTGTGGTCCAGGCGGTGATTGCCATTGAGGATCGGCGGTTTTATTCTCACTTTGGGTTTGACCCGCTTGGCTTTGGTCGGGCAATGTTTGCCAATGTAAAGGCAAGGCGGTTTGTTCAAGGTGGTTCCACCATTACCCAGCAATTGGCAAAAAATTTGTTTTTAAATTCTGAACGCACGGTTGTTAGAAAATTGCGTGAAATGGGACTTGCTCTTTGGCTTGAAACCAAATTTGAAAAGAATGAAATTTTAGAGCTTTATTTAAACCGGGTTTATTTTGGTGCCCAGGCTTATGGCATTGATCAAGCAGCGCGGGTTTATTTTGGTAAACGTGCGCGCAAATTAAGTTTGACCGAAGGAGCGATGTTGGCCGGTTTGTTAAAAGCGCCTTCAAAGTTAAACCCGAAACGAAATTATAAGCTTGCCAAACGACGCGCCTCTTTGGTGATAGGCGCCATGCAAGAGGCTGGCTTTATTTCACCGCTGACCGCTAAAACAGCGCAATTGGCGCCAGCTCAATTACGCAAACGGCATTTACCGATCAACTCCAATTATATTGCTGATTGGATCGCCGATTTGGTGCCTGAATATATTTCTGATTACAAATCGGACTTGGTTGTGGCAACTAGCATTGATCCGGCTTTGCAAAATTCTGCCAATAAAGCTGTGATGGGCCATTTAAAACGTAATGGCAAATCGTCCCGTGTTCGCCAAGCAGCAATGGTGGTGATGGCGCCTAATGGGGCCGTTAGAGCTATTGTTGGTGGGCGAGATTATCAGGCAAGTCAGTTTAACCGGGCGGTGAATAGCCGGCGTCAGATAGGTTCTGTTTTCAAACCGGTTGTGTATTTAGCGGCCCTAGAGGCTGGTTTTGAACCAACAAGTTTGATTTTTGACCGGCCAACGCGATTTAACAAATGGCGGCCTAAAAATTATAAAAATGAATATCGTGGGCAGATTACTCTGCAACACGCGCTTGCTGTTTCTAGCAATGTGGTGGCGGTGAAATTGATGAATACTGTTGGGGTGGCCAAAACAGTGGAAACCGCACGGCGGTTAGGGCTTGGCGGTAAGTTTGAAAAAGACTTGTCCTTAGCTTTGGGGACAACAGAGCAATCTTTGCTCGATATGACAGCGGCCTATGTGCCGTTTGCCAATGGGGGGCGGGCAGCTGAGCCTTTTGTCATTACAAAGATTTCAACCAAGAAAGGCAAAGTGCTTTACCGTGTCAGGAAGCCAACCTTTGAGCAGGTGGTCAGTGGCCCTCATGTGAACCAGATGAACCATATGATGCGCGGTGTGGTTCGGTCTGGCACCGGAAAAAGGGCCAAGATTATCACGGCGCAAGGGTGGCATGACTTTGCTGGCAAAACGGGAACAACGCAAAAATTTCGTGATGGTTGGTTTGTGGGTTACAGCGCTTATTATATCACTGGTGTTTGGGTGGGGAATGACGATGGCTCTGCCATGAAGCGGGTGACCGGCGGCGGATTGCCTACCCAGATATGGTCTGAAGTGATGAGCCGGGCTCATACTGGACTTGCGCCCAAACGCATGATTGCAACCAGCAAAGCCCCTGTTCGGCGTGATGGATGGCGCGAGGTTGGTATGGTGCGGCGGATTAAACCGAAGTTTTTTGAACAAGCTTTGAGATAGCTTTTTTTGTGAGGCTAGCCCGTGCCTTAACTCTCATGATTAGACTTTGGTATTTTTTAAGGTGGTGTCAAGGGCTCTTTTGTTGCTCTTTAGATTGCCCACCAAGTAACCGCGCTGAGCGCTCTGCTCCTCCATGAATACTTTGAAAAAAAGCCAGAAGTCTTGCCTATGGAAGTTGCGTCACTCAATAGGCGAGGTTCTAAAATTTTATTCAATTAAAAAAAGCGCCAATAAAAATATATTGGCGCTTTCTAAAATTTTAAGTGAAAGTCTTTGCGGCCTTTATTTTTTCTTTGCGCGGTCTACCTTGGTTTTAAATTTTGTTTTTACCGGGTGGGCTGCTCTGGCGTATTTTTTTGGTAATGGGGAAAGAGCAATGGTTTCAGCTTCACGTATTTTGCCTTGCATGGCGTAAACCATCGCTAGGTTTTGGCGGACTTGGCGTGTGTAGCGAGCATCCCATAATGCTTGTTTAAGATATTTTTCAGACTGCTTGTAATTGCCGGTGACGGCATAAGCCAGGCCAAGATTGTTTAGGATTGATCCCTGACTTGGGCTTAAGCGCAGTGCTTGTTTGAAAAGTTTTATGGCTGTTTTGTTTTTACCAGCCCGTGCTGCTAATACGCCTTTGGCAGAAATAATTTTCCAGTCAGCTTTTTGATTTTGGCTGGCTTGATTAAGCAATTGTTTGGCCAGGTCATTTTCACCAGCTGTGACGGCTATGCGGCCAAATTCGCTGGCTAATACTTGGTCTTTTGGGCTTTTTTGGTATGCGTGTTGTAAAATGTCTAAGGCACGATCTTCCTGGCGGGTTTTTACCAAGGCTTTGGCATAGCCGATGACATTCTCGCGTTTATTTTTGTTATGTACGTATTTCTTTTGCCAATGATCTAATGCTTTGTTGTTTTGTATGGAATGGGTAAAGCGGGGGTCATAGTCTTTTTGACCTGTTGCACATGCGCTTAGGCTAACAGCTATAAAAATTACGCTGGCAAGCTGCATTGAAAGCTTTTTTGCTTTATAGGCTGCATACACTGTTCTTGTATTCATTTTACTTCCACTTCAACTTAATAAAATTAACTCTTCATGCGTTATGTTACGGTACAGCCGTCAACAAATGATTAACTATAAAAAAATAGCTGCTTTTGGGGTTTGTATATGGGGGTTAGCGTGGTAAGTGATTGTTAATTTTTTAGATTTTGAGACGTTCAGTGGATTTTAAAAACGAGGTTTTTATGACAGGCATGGATTTGGCAAATGTCTATATTGAGGCAGGCAAAAATAAGAAAACAGTGCCGATTAGAGCGGTTTTTGCTACTCAATTGTCAGATATATTGGTGTCTGTTTCCAAAGCGCAAAAGCAATGGGTTGAAGCCAAAGGGTTTGCAGGTAAGGCGGGTCAAGTAGAGTTGGTGCCAGGTGCAGATGGTAAGCTAGAGTGTGTTCTGATTGGTTTGGGACAAGACGCCCAAGATGTGCCGTATCATTTGGTCGGGGCTTTGCCAGGCAAAATTCCAGCTGGTGCTTATGCTTTTGTTGATGAATTGGCAGACAGTTTTGAGGCGGCCCTGTTTTGGGGATTGGGGGCTTATTCATTTGATGTTTATAAGAGTGACGCGAAGCGAGACCCAAGACAACTTAAGTTAAATAAGACAATTGATAAACAGGCGCTATTTAACATTGTTGAGGCTGTTTGGTTTGGTCGCGATTTGATTAATACGCCAGCCAATGATTTAGGGCCGGACTTGTATGAAGCGTGGATTAAAAAGTTTGCTAGCGGGTTTAAGGCCAAAGTTAGTGTGGTTAAGGGGGCGGCTCTTTTAACGAAAAATTTTCCTATGATCCATGCCGTTGGCCGGGCAGCAGAACAAGAACCGCGGTTAATAGAATTAAATTGGGGGCAGGCCAAACACCCCAAAGTGACCCTTGTTGGTAAGGGCATTTGTTTTGACACGGGCGGTCTTAACTTAAAACCAGGCAATGCCATGAGTTTGATGAAAAAGGATATGGGGGGTTCTGCCACGGCATTAGCTGTGGCGCATATGGTGATGGGGGCCAAACTGCCTGTTTGTTTGCGCGTGTTGTTGCCAATTGCAGAAAATAATATTTCTGGCAATGCGTTTCGCCCGGGAGATGTTTTGCAAAGTCGCAAGGGGCTAACGGTTGAAATTGAAAACACCGATGCTGAGGGGCGGTTGGTTTTGGCCGATGCGTTGGCTTATGGAGACGAAAAAGAAACTGACTTGATGTTATGTTTTGCTACACTTACAGGGGCTGCCCGGGTCGGACTGGGGCCAGATTTGCCCCCGTTTTACACAGATGATGATGGTCTGGCTGTTGGGTTAGAGCAAGCGGCCAACAAAACCGGTGATATGATGTGGCGGTTGCCGTTTTGGGGACCTTATGATCAATGGCTGAATTCTAAAATTGCTGATGTTAATCACATTTCCAATGGACCCTGCA
>JANQQH010000101.1 GCA_028285025.1 Hyphomicrobiaceae bacterium
TCTATCACTCCTGATTACCTTATTTGTTTGGAAGACGGGAAAAAGTTTAAGTCTCTTAAAAGACACTTGAGAACTCATTACAATCTTTCGCCTGAAGAATATCGTGAAAAGTGGCAGTTACCCCATGATTATCCAATGGTTGCCCCTAATTATGCGGCGGCTCGTTCACGTCTTGCGAAAAAAATGGGACTTGGCCAACGCTCTGGCTAATAACCACACGTGGTCAATTGATTATTGTCTACGAAAAAATGCATTACTTTCAATAAGGTGGGATATTTATTGTATCTTTGGTCGCACATTGAGATTGAATGCCAAAAGGTTTAGACTAAGGGTCTATTAATTATGCTTGCTTTGTTTCATTAATTTTTTTCACCTCAAAAAAGAACAAATGTTCTCTTTTGTTCTTGACTTGTTCCTTTTCTTGATATAGAACATTTGATGAACATAAAATGAGGTATCAACACGATGAAAAAGCAAGTCATTCCCACTCAGCAACAAATCCCTGCACAAACTGTTGCTGCGCTTTTACAGCAACCTCTTAGTCGTGTTCAAACACAAATAAGTGTGCCTAAGGGAGCTGGCTGTCCCCAGGCTGATCACCCCCTACATTTTAGATCTGCTTTTGCCAGCTCCCTTAAACCCTTTCATTCTTTGGTTGCGCCATCACAAACACCCCGGTTTGAAACCGAATTAAGCTTTGGAGCCCCTCAAATTGATTTGGCTTTAGAAAAAGGGACGCTGGCAACAAATGGTCTTCATGAATTAAACCCTGTGCATTGGCGTGATCAAACTTCAGCTTTTGCTTGTGCTCTTGGTCTTATTTCTCGTCATCAAGAAGGTCAGCCTATTTTTTGTTTCTTACAAGAAGACCAGAGTGAGCTTATTAAATGGTTATCCAGCGACAAGGTTGATGACTTTAACATTCAACGTGAACAATTGGTGGTTGTAACTGCAAAACACCGTGATGATCTTTTATGGGCGATTGAAGAAACTGTTCATAGCATTCCAACGGCGGCCATTATTGCTCATTTTCCAACTTTGGAAAATTTGGCGGCACAAAGATTAAGCTATTTGGCTAAAGACCAACGTGTCCCTTGCCTTGTGGTATGCAATCATAAAATTGAAGGTCCTGTTCATGCTAACTCACAATGGTCAGTTTGCCGCAAAAGTGATTACGCCCATGACACGAAAGATATTGGTTTTGTCTTGCATCAAAAATTATGTTTGCAGCAAAATCAACCTGGTATGAGTTGGCATCTTATTTGGCAATCTGCTGATAATCGTTTTTCTGCCTCACTGGAACAAAACATTAGAACCGTGCATTAACGCTTTATCGTGAGGGTTTATATATTATTTTTGATTTTTTTGTAGCATATTTTTCCTTAACCCTTAGATGCAGCGGTATTAAACTTTCCTGCATTCGTTTAGAAAAGAGAATTTTATTAAGGGGATTAGGTCCTGTTGACAAATTGTATGACTAAAGAATTTAAAAATTAAATTTATAAAAGATGGCTTGCAATTGAAACATTACAATAACGACCAATTGTAGTCACAACATAATTTTTACTGTTTATATAAAGTTCACTAAACTTAATTGTTGCAATGTTGCCATTGTTTGATAGGTCGCCTGCAAGCGGGTTTGTAGATCAAGCAATTGAGCGCTCACTTCATAAATATCAGCATTTTGAATGTCTTCAGAAAAACCACGTAATAAATTGCTATGGGTTTCATGACGCTCTTTGGTTCCGGCAATTACTGAATTGGCTGAGGCAACCTCTGCAATGATATGATCAAGATGCTGACGGTTTGGTTGTTGAGATAAATTATCGGTCACCCTGTCTCGCATTGCATCATAACGCGATTGGGCATTTGCATCAGCGCTAGAGTAGGTTTGATAAGAGGCAACCGCTAAATTTTGCAGTGAAATTCTGAAGGCTTGTTCATTGGCACGAACGCCATATTCAACATTAATATAATCATCAACCCTGACCGTTTGAGAAAGGCGCGGGTCATCAGTAGCAAACTCGCCTTCATACCAAAACACGGTGTTGGTTGTGGTGCCATTGACCAAAGCGGTTGCGCTTTCAAAGGGGGGACCATCAACCCGCTGGGGCGGGGTTGTTCCATCAAAATTGAAAAAATCTTCTGAAGCGGCAAAGTTTGACGCTGCCACCAACTCAGTATCCCCAAGCCGGATTAATTCAGCATTCACAGCAGCTTGAATATTGGTCGCCGTATCATTGGCCGTGGCCCCAATTTCAAACTCTCCATTTTCAGAAGCAGTGCCACTGCGGGCTGTGAGCACAAGATCACGGTTTGTGCCATCTGGCAGCGTCAAGCCTATGGAGATGGTCTGTCCATCTTGGGCTGTGTTTGCCGTCACATCTAAGTTTAAGGCTGCAGGGCTGCCGGCAGGAGGGGTGGCGGTAATGCCTGTAACAGTGCTGTTTAATGATGTTAGCTTAAAACCGAATGGATGAACCCCGTCTTCAGCCAGGTTTACTTCTGAGGCACTTGGCTGGGTTACACTCACCCGTCCCTTCCCATCGGCACCCACATCAGCTAATTGGCGCTCATTGGCTATTTGATAAAAACCGGCCTGCCCGCCTTGGCCGTTTAAAATCACATCTGGTGCAATCACCGGTCTGGAACTGATCTCGCGCCCGCCATAAATATAACGCCCGCCCGCTTCGGTGTTTAATATGGTCGCCACATCATTAAACTTGGAAAAGGATTCGTTTTGAAATAGGGTTTTGCCATCTGTGTCTAATTCAAAATTGGTATTTAAACTATTTGAACGGGTGGAGGCTGTTGCATCACGTATATGAGTTAAAGTTTGATCTAAAATGTCAATTCGCACTTGTGCTTGTTGAATGCCCCGCAAATACCCTTCTAACTGGGAAAGGTCAGCGTTAAATTCTATCAGTTGACGTCGCTCTAACCCTAGCCCGCCATAGGTTTCGGACTTTTTGCCTGTCGCCAATTGCCTTTGAAGATCATCTGAGACTTCGCGCGAGGTCGTTACCGCCTGAAACAGGTGGGCACGTGATGTGGAAATAGGAATGGCCATAGCTCTTATCCTTAAACCTTCAAATCATTAAACTGACTGGATTAAAATATCCATTAACTCACCGGTCACAGCCATTACCCGTGCATTGGCGGAAAAGGCTTGCTGCAAAGCAATTAATGAAGCCAGCTCTTCATCAATGTTAACGCCTGTGTCGGTTTCATATTTTTCTCGCAAACTGTTGGTTACAGCCTCTTGGGCGGTCACATTTAAGTCTGCCCGCTCAGACTGAGAGGTTTGAAACGAAATAATATTTTGCGCAAAATCAATTACAGTTCCTGAAAACGGGGAAGCGGGCAAGCCAATGCCGGTGTCACCTGAAAACTGCACATTGTTTAAGGTCAGGCGCTCTAGCATATCAAGCGGTCGGGCGTTATCTCCAATGGGTGTCTCTTGTGCGCTGGCATATTTTATTAAAAGTTCTGGGTTGTCTGCGACCTGCCCATTAATAACTATGCGGCCTGCAAACCCGGTTCGGGTATAACCCCCGTCAACCGCACCGGTAAAGGGCTGATTGTTGGCCGTATCCAAAAACAGCGGGAAGCCAAGACCTTGGTCTTGCTCATTTATGGCCGTTACCGTTTTTGATACGCTGTTTATATTTGTATTATCGGGTGCGCCATCATCAACGATTCTCAATGTTCCAGCGCTAGGTGATGTCACGGTGATGTTTGCCCCTAATGCTGTATCAAGAGCAGCGGCAATGGCAGCATCTGTGCCTGAAAAATCAATCCCGATAACTGTATCATTCGGGTCTGGCGTCACATCGTTGCTCAGGGGCAAGCTTGATGGATCACTCACACTCACAATTGAAACATTATGGGTTGTTGGCCCGGTATTATCGGTATATTGCAAATGGATGATATTGCCAGGCTGAAGATCGCTCATATCAATATCAAAGCCAGCGGCTGCCCCGGCAGTTACTGCGGTGCCATCCACATCAGAGTTAGACAAAGCTAAGCTTAAACCTTGTGCCAAATCATCTAATTGTCTTTGTGCTTGTGGTAAGGTTGTATCGCGCAATTCTATCCAGGCGCCTAACTTTCCTGTTGTTAGAATTCCATTCTCAATCAGGTCAATTTGAAACCCATTGGTCCCTTGCAAGCTAACTGTGCCCACCCCGCGCAAAGTTTCATCTGTGTGATACAGAGCATTAGCGTTTACAGAACCATTGCGGTCAAACAACAGAGTGACAGCCTCATTGTCAACCAAGACATTCCCGCTTTTAGAATAAACAATAGCCCGCCCGTTATCATCTTCTCGAACGTTGACCTCTAAATACTCAGAGATCTTGTTGACCAACAAATCTCTTTGGTCTTTCAGGTCTGCGCTTTCAGCCCCTAAAGCTTGCGCATTTGCGATTTGGGTATTTACTTCTTCTAGTTTTTGCAAAAAATTATTCAAGTCTGCGATACCATCAGCTATGGAATCTTCTGCCAATTGCCGCAAGGATTGCACACCATCTGTTAAATTGCGCAACGTGCTTGCCACACCTTCAGCTTGGGCAATAACAGCTGCGCGCGCGGCGTGTGATTCTGGTTGAGTGGAGAGGTCTTGCAAAGATAGGGTAAAATCATTTATCCGCGTGTCTAGCGCACCGGGGCCTCCTGGTGCGCCAAACAATCTATCAACTTGCGTTAAAAAACTTGATATTTCGTTGGAATAAGCAAGGCGGCTGTCTTCGATAAAAAGTTGCTGTTGAACAAACTGGTTTACCTCACGGTAAACACCAGAGATCCTTGCCCCCAGCCCTTGTTCACCAGCCAGCAAGTTTTCTTGAGCTGCAACTTTTCGCGTATAACCATCTGTGCCAGCATTGGCAATATTGCGCGCCACAACATCAATTGAGGTTTGCGTTACCCTTAAGCCGGAATTAGATGTGCTTAATATATGTGTTAAACCCATAATAAACTCACTGGAATTTTAAGTCCCCCTATTGGGCGAAAAGCTAAAAACACATAGAAATCCTTCAAAGGCTTAACGAACCATGTTTAGTGCTTCCTGCATCATCTCATCACCGGTTGATACAATCCGCGTATTGGCGGCATAAGCCTGTTGTGTCACGATTAATTTGGTAAATTCGTCGGCAATATCTGTATTGGAGCTCTCTA
>JANQQH010000146.1 GCA_028285025.1 Hyphomicrobiaceae bacterium
GCGACTATTGGCGCATGGGGCCCCCACTTGAAATACTCATCATTGCAGTGTCCATCCCCGCCATTATCACCTTCTGGCCCTTTTAGAAGCCAACCACAAATGCCTGAACTGTGCCTTAACTTCCATGGTGAGATTTTTGCATTTTTTAAAGGGTGGTCAAGGACGGGCAGCGCTTAGCGCGGTTGCTGGTGGGCATCCAAAGCGCCACTTAAAGAGCCCTTGATATGCGGCTCTAAACGCCAAAGTCTTATCATGGAAATTAAGGCACGCACCAAGGCTCATAAGTGCGTCTTTAGCAACAGTTTTAGTATTTTTCGCTTGTGGGCTTGCGATGAACCTGTTCTGTGCTTTTAAATGGGCTCATATTTTGAGTTTCGGATAAGGGTTGGGCGTATCAATGGAAAAAATTACGATTTTAGAGCGGCCTGTCGAATATGAGCAGGCATTGGTGAATGTTCGTTATTTTTTAGATCATAAATCAAAATTGTTTGGATTTGTCATCGCGATTAACAGCATCCTTTATCCGATCATCTTAAAAACTCTAGAAAGTCCGGCCACAAAGGTTATTGCCTCTTTGTTGGTTGTATTCTTGCTGGTCTTTGCTGCCATATTTGACCGGCGCACCACACGGCAAATTAAAATCTTCATTCGCGAAGCCAAACGCATTGAACGGCAGTTAGACTTTGAACTGATCCAAAACACGTATCCTGGCCGCAATGCAGGCGGGGCATTTTCATTTGTGTATTTTGCTATGTATTTGGTGGCGATTGTATTTTGGTGCATTCACATTCTCATTGTTTCCAAAACATTTGAAGCCCAAACCATCCTGGATTGGGCAACAAGCATCACCAATCAATTTTTATAAATAAAATTATTGAGTGTTCTGGTTAGCACTCAATTTTAGGTTAGAACAATCACGTTTTAAACTCTGTTCATATGTTTTTTTCACCATAGAGCCAGGCGTGACCACATAGTTTTGTTTACAAACAGCCACTTTTGGCGGCACTTTTGTTTCATTAAACAAATCATAGGCCTGTTTTAAATTCCCCCACAACGGCGCCCATCTTGGGTCATGATAAACCCCCATATTGCGCGCCGTCATGCGAAACGGAAAAGCGTGAACGGTAAAGCTCTTATTATTCGCCTTGTAAGTCGCAGTTATGATTTGCCAAATTTCTTTCATCACCGGGTCTGTCATGGCATAACAACCAATCGAAGAACAGCCCCCATGCACCATTAAAAAAGACCCTGTCCGATCAAAGCTTTTGTCATAAAGATTAGGATAACCCAAATTAAAAGAGCGATACCAACGGCTATTGGGGTTGAGCTGATTTTGGCGCACAGTATAAATACCCTCAGGGCTTTGCCGGTCCCCTTCTTTTAATTTAGGACCAAGCCTGCCCGACCATCGACAAATCGGATAAGTGGCAAACAGCACAAAGCCTGTCTCATTACGCATCCAAAGCTCTAACTCGCCTTCTAATTTAAAGATACGCATAAATATCGGCGCGCCAAGCTTTACCCCGCTTTGCGCAAGCCGTTCATTCATTTTCGAAAGATCAGGTGTACCGGGCAAAGGCTTATTGAGGCGAAAATGCACCCAGTTTTGCTTGGTACGTAATTCATCTTGCCAAATATCCAGGGTACGCTGGCCAGGTTTGGTGAACAACCCAAAGAACACGACTGAGGTCAAGGTGATGGTTAAAAAAATCAACAGCCCTCGGCCTTTGGTTCGTTTCATAAATGAACCCCTCTTCGCGCTTTTGTTATGGCCCTAATAGACCCCATCTCTCAAGCCACCTAAATCATCGCTAAATATGTCATCAGGAAGGCTCAAACTGTCAAATCCAGGGTCATGTTTTTCTTGGGCACTCTCTTGCCTTCTTGTTTCAATAATTTGACTAAGCGGATCACCTTGGCGACGCTGGCGCTGTGAGCGGGCAATTGTCAAATCAGGCGCACGCCGCATGGGGCGAAACCCAGGGCTGCCAGGGCACGGCCCGGCAGGGTTAATCTGATAACTAAAATCAGCAAAAGCAGGGTTTACTTGATAGCGTTTTTCACACACCCGGATTTTGGGGGGAACACGGGCCAGTTCAAATTGATCATAGCCCTTTTTCAAATCTAACCAAAATTTCATCCAGCGGCTGCGTTTATGCAGGGCCATATTTTTACTGGTCATGCGAAACGGGTAAGCATGCACATAAAAAAACTCTTGCCCACCATCAAACGCCTCTCTTGCAAAGGCATAAATTTCTTCCACCAAAGCGTCCGTCATGGCATAGCACCCAGCTGAACTGCAATCACCATGAACCATCAGGTTAGCCCCTGTGCGCTTAAAAGAACGGTCATAAGCATTGGGATAGCCAAGATTAAACGACAAATGGAACTTACTATTCGGGTTCATTTGCCCGCGTGAAACCTTGTAAAAACCCTCAGGGGCTTGCTTGTCGCCCTGTTTCAGCTTGGGCCCCAATTTGCCAGACCAATTGCAAATAGGATAGGTTTTAAGATAATAAAACAACCCATCATCCTTTTGCTTCCAAATCTCCAGTTCAGATTCTTTTTTGAAAATGCGGATAAAAATCGGCGCGCTAATGCGCATGCCTTTTTTAACCAATAAGTCCCGGGTCTCTTTAGGCAAAGGAGAATTGGCCGCATTGGAAGAAGAGGTTGTTTCAATTGCTTGGCTACAGCCAGCAAGAAAACTTAAAACACAAACAGACAAGCTAAGACGCACAAAACCTGCCCCCCGTGCCAGAAATGAGGAGAACAATATTTTGTGCCATAACTTTAAAATTTTGGGTTGCTTCGTTAGAAACCTTAAAACGTGTATCATCCTATCTCGACAAGTGAACCAACATTTCCCAATAGCTATTTTAAAACGAATCGAGCGCTTTGCGCCATTTTGTAATTTCATTATGGCCCAAATATGCTTGTTTTAGCCATCTAAGCTGATTCGAACCATCAACAGCAGGCAAAACAGCCCCTTATCACAGCTATTTTACGCACAATCCCTAAAAGTCTGATTGTTAAAAGTTGAGTTTTTTAAGAGCAAAGAAACAAAACCAAAACAGATCTACTGCAAAGACTTGCCAATATTCAAAAATTTATCCTGCCGATGTTGGCGGATCTCTTCAGGACTTAACGCTTCTAATTTTTGCAACCGATCATCAATGATATTGCCCGTGCGTTCTATGGTTTTGTCACAATTGCGGTGAGCCCCGCCAATGGGCTCAGAAATGATACCATCAATCACACCCATTTCATCCAAATCTTGCGCCGTGATGCGCATATTTTCTGCCGCATCTTTCGCCCGGGTTGAATCGTGCCATAAAATGGAAGCTGCCGCTTCTGGTGAAGCAACGGTATAAATTGAATGCTCCAACATCAGCACTTCATTGGCCGTTGCAATCGCCAAAGCCCCGCCAGAGCCCCCTTCGCCAATCACAATGGTGATAATGGGCACGGTAAGTTCTAAACATTTATCGGTTGAGCGCGCAATTGCCTCAGCCTGGCCACGCTCTTCTGCCCCAACACCGGGGAACGCGCCAGCCGTATCAACAAAGGTAATAATCGGCATGCGGAACTTTTCTGCCATTTCCATTAACCGTACCGCTTTGCGGTAACCTTCAGGCCGGGCCATACCAAAATTATGCTTGAGCCGCTCTTGCGTGTCTTTGCCCTTTTCATGGCCCAAAACAACCACAGAGCGATCCCGAAACCGCCCAACACCGGCAACAATGGCATCATCATCGGAAAAATAACGATCACCAGCAAGAGGGACAAAGTCAGTTAT
>JANQQH010000147.1 GCA_028285025.1 Hyphomicrobiaceae bacterium
CGAAGCTTCAAGAAGTTGTGCAACAGAGCGCTCAGCGCCAGCATTCATTTTGGCAATCTTGGCAGCAACCGCCATTTGCACCTGCGCTTGATTTGAAGCAGCCGCTGCCGCAGCAATGGAAGCACTCATCAGGAAAACCCTTAAAAAAACGATATAACATCTCAGTGTCACATAAGAGTGTAAAAAAAGAGTTCAAAACCATCGTTACCATAAAGTTAACCTTATCAAACATCACACCCCCTCAAGCAAGAGCTTGATCGGCTTAAAAGACCGCCGATGATGAAGACAAACCCCGTGCTCTGCCAAAGCCACTTGATGCGCCTTAGTGCCATACCCTTTATTTTGCTCCCATTTATAATGCGGGAATTCATCTGCCAGGCGGCACATCAATCGATCTCTAGTGACCTTGGCCACAATGGAAGCCGCCGCAATAGAAAACGAGCGGCCATCCCCTTTCACAATCGCCTCAGCTGGCATGGTCACATCTGGCAATTTATTGCCATCAACCAACACAGCATGTGGTTCTTCAGGCAAGTCCTTTACCGCTTGGGCCATTGCCCAAAGACTAGCGTTTAAAATATTATCCCGATCAATCCGCGCCACATCAGCAATGCCAATGCCCACACGCGCTTGGCCACAAATTTGCTCAAACAAAAGCTCCCGTTTTTCCTCACTCAATTTTTTTGAATCATTGAGCCCAAAAGGCATATTAGCCGGGTCTAAAATCACAGCTGCGGCCACAACTGGCCCTGCCCATGGCCCGCGGCCCGCTTCATCAACGCCCGCCACCATAGCTCCATGGGATTTGATTACTTCTTGTTCAAACGAAAAGTCAGGACCATCAAACTTTTCTTTTTTTATCTTTTTCAAACCCTTATGAACCACCTAATCTGAGCCTTAATTTCCATGGTGAGATTTTTGCATTTTAAATTCCCCTGTCAAGGGTATACGAAGCGTTGTACGCCCTTGACAGGGGAATTTAAAATGCGAAAGTCTTATCATGGAAATTAAGACGGGTTGCAAGCTCATTCAAAACAACCTCATCTGCGCCCCTTCAGGCACCGGCGCTTCAAACAAATCCCGCCTCAACTTAAATCGGCTTTGGTTCATCCCCAACCGTTTTACGGCGAGGCGAAACCGGCAAGACAGCAAATCGGCATATTCTCCCTCTCCGCGCATCCGCTTGCTATAACGGCTATCATAATCCTTGCCGCCGCGCATAGATTGCAA
>JANQQH010000166.1 GCA_028285025.1 Hyphomicrobiaceae bacterium
GATCATTCAAAGACGGGATCACAGGAGCAACCAACGTCATAGTCGGCACCCCAGCTTCAGCCAAAGTTTTAAGCGCAAAAAGCCGCCGATGCGGCGCGCTGGCCCGTGGCTCCAAAGCGCGGGCCAATTTGCCATCAAGCGAGGTGACAGAAAACGCCACAGACACCAAACCTTGTTTTGCCATAGGCGCTAAAATATCCAAATCTCTTAAAACCAACGCGGATTTGGTCACAATCGTCACCGGGTGTTTGGTGATCGCCAACACCTTCAAAATCTCTCGTGTCAGCTTGTAATGACGCTCAATGGGTTGATAAGCATCTGTGTTAATCCCCAGCGCTATTGGACTAACTTTATGAGACGGTTTGGCCAGCGCCTTTTCAAGCAACGCCACAGCATTGACCCGCGCTGTTAATTTGGTTTCAAAATCCAAACCGGCAGACAGGCCCCAATAAGTATGGGTTGGCCGAGCAAAACAATAAACACAGCCATGCTCACAGCCCCGATACGGGTTAATGGAAAGGTCAAACGGCACATCAGGAGAGCTGTTGGTGGAAATAATGCTCTTGCTAATTTCCTCCCTCACCTGGGTTCGAAACGGGGGCAAATCCTCTAACCCATCCCAGCCATCATCAAATTCATGACGGGTAAACGTTTCATAGCGCCCAACAGCGTTGCTGGCAGTCCCGCGCCCACGAACCCGCGTTTCATCAGAGACCTTCCCCGTCACATTAGAAAATTTTTGCGCCGCCACAACCAATCATCCTCTCAATTCACTCACTATAACTTACAGGCTGAGCGAGAACATTTCAAGAACATTTGTGCTCAATTTCCCCCTTGCTGAACAACAAAAGAGCCAATAGATTACCTCTCATGCTTTCAGTGATCATTCCAACATTAAACGCAAGCAAAACCCTGCCTGCCACCTTCGCCTCTCTCATGACAGGTCTGATAGAGGGTATGATAAAAGAAGTGATTATCTCAGATGGCGGCTCAACAGATCACACGATACAAATTGCCCAAGAAGCAGGCGCTGTCCTCATCACCAACAACCAACAAGGCCGCGGCCCCCAACTGGCCAAAGCAGCACAAATCGCCAAATCAGAGTGGCTGCTATTTTTGCATGCTGACACTGAACTGGAACAAGGCTGGCATGAAGAAAGCCGCGCCTTTATAGATCAACAAACAAAAAACAAACAAAGCCCCCAAGCCGCCGCCTTCACCTTTGCACTCAAAGACAAAGGCATGATGCCCGCCGCGCTAACTAAAATCGTCTGGGCCCGCTGCGCCCTTTTTAAACTCCCCTATGGCGACCAAGGCTTGCTCATTCACAAGCAAACTTACCATGAAGCTGGCGGCTATCCGCCCATTCCCATTATGGAAGATGTTGCCCTCATCCGCCAGTTAC
>JANQQH010000172.1 GCA_028285025.1 Hyphomicrobiaceae bacterium
AATCACTGGGCTGCTCTTTGGCTATACGTCTCACGCTCATCGATCAACCTCCCCAAAAACGATGTCTAGCGAGCCTAAAATGGCGGAAACATCTGCCAACATGTGACCTCTGTTCATGAAATCCATCGCCGACAAATGGACAAAACCTGGCGCGCGGATTTTACAGCGATAAGGCTTGTTTGACCCATCAGAGACCAAAAATACACCAAACTCACCTTTTGGCGCCTCTACTGCTGCGTAAACTTCACCCTTTGGCACTTTGACCCCTTCAGTATAAAGCTTAAAGTGATGGATCAAGCTTTCCATGTTTTCCTTCATCTCACTTCGGCGCGGCGGGGCCACTTTGCTATCCTGCACCAAAACCGGTCCGTCCGTTTCATTCAACAAAGTACAGCACTGTTTCATCAAATGAACCGATTGGCGCATTTCTTCCATACGGATGAGATAACGATCATAACAATCCCCGTTTTTGCCAACGGGAATATCAAATTCCAATTCATCATAAATTTCATAAGGTTGCGATTTACGTAAATCCCACGCCCCACCAGAGCCGCGCACCATCACCCCAGAAAAACCCCAATTAAGCGCCTCTTCCAAACTGACAACCCCAATATCGACATTGCGTTGCTTGAAAATCCGATTATTGGTCAACAACCCTTCAATATCATCACACACTTTTAAAAACGGATCGCAGAAAGTATAGATGTCTTCAACCAATTCAGGCGGCAAATCTTGATGGACACCGCCTAAGCGAAAGTAAGCAGCATGCATGCGAGACCCTGAAGCGCGCTCATAAAAAATCATCAATTTTTCGCGCTCTTCAAAGCCCCAGAGAGGCGGGGTAAGCGCACCAACATCCATGGCTTGGGTGGTCACATTTAACAGATGAGAAAGCAAACGCCCAATCTCACAATAGAGCACCCTGATGATTTGCCCCCGGCGCGGGGCTTGCACCCTCAACAATTTTTCAGCCGCCAAGCAAAAGGCATGTTCTTGGTTCATCGGCGCCACATAATCCAACCGGTCAAA
>JANQQH010000204.1 GCA_028285025.1 Hyphomicrobiaceae bacterium
TTTGACAAAGTCTGGTTTCAATCCCGCTATGATAAAAAGGGCCCGGGAGGCACAGGGGCAGACTATATCAATTGCGCTATGGACGAGAGTGAATATAATTCATTCATAGATGCTTTGCTGGACGGGGAACAAACCGAGTTTAAAGAGTGGGAAAAAAACACCCCCTATTTTGATGGCTGCTTGCCTATAGAAGTAATGGCTGCAAGAGGACGTGAAACCTTGCGACATGGGCCAATGAAACCGGTTGGCCTGACCAATCCTCACAAGCAAGAAAAACCTCATGCGGTGGTTCAATTGCGCCAAGATAATGCACTAGGCACCCTTTGGAATATGGTCGGTTTTCAAACAAAACTAAAATATGGCGCCCAAACCGATGTGTTCAAACTGATCCCTGGCCTGGAGCACGCCGTATTTGCCCGTTTGGGTGGGTTGCATCGAAACAGTTATCTCAACAGCCCTGAAACATTGGACAATCAATTGCGCTTGAAATCCCAGCCCCGCTTGCGATTTGCCGGTCAAATCACCGGCGTTGAAGGCTATGTCGAAAGCGCTGCCATGGGGCTCATGGCGGGCCGCTTTGCTGCAGCTCAACAAAATCAGACCACACTCACCCCGCCCCCCATCGAGACAGCCCATGGCGCATTGGTCAATCACATCACCGGCGGCCATTTGAGCTCTGAATTTTCAGGCGGCATAAAAAGTTTTCAACCCATGAATATTAATTTTGGACTGATCCCACCCATTGAGGATATCCCAAAAGATGAAAACGGCAAACGCTTGCGCGGCAAAGAAAAGGGGCGAGCCAAAAAGAAACTCATGTCAAGAAGAGCTCTTGCTCAATTAGAGCAATGGGAAAAGACGCAGTAAAAACCTATCTGAAGACAAATCGCAGCGCTAACTGAAAAGACTCTGCAAAGCCTTAAACCAAAAACAAAGCCGCCAACCCCAAAAAGCTAAAAAAGCCCACCACATCTGTCACAGTGGTTACAAACACACTGGAAGCAACAGCCGGGTCAATCTTAAAGCGCTCCAACACCATCGGGATTAAAATGCCTGACAGACCAGCAACCAGCATATTAAACACCATCGCCGCCGCCATAATCAGCGCAAGCCCAGAGCTTTGAAACCAAACCAACGTGACCAACCCTGTCACAATTGCAAACAAAATGCCATTAGCCAGCCCCACCAGCCCTTCTCTGGAAACAATGCGCACAGCATTCACCGGGTTCAACTCTTTGGTTGCCAAAGCGCGCACCGCCACCGTCATCGTCTGTGTGGCCGCATTGCCCCCCATAGAGGCCACCACGGTCATTAAAACAGCTAGCGCCACTTTTTCATTGATCGTGGCGTCAAAAAAGCTGATCACCACCGAAGCCAAAATCGCTGTAAATAGATTGACCATCAACCATGTAAACCGACTTTTGGTGATGTTAAAAACCGTATCGGTCAAAGCTTCATCACCCACACCGCCCAAACGGTGAATATCTTCTTCCGCCTCTTCCTGGATCACATCCACAATATCATCAACCGTTGTGACGCCAAGTAATCTTTGGTCCTGGTCAACCACCGGGGCACTCAGCAAATTATAGCGCTCAAACTGACGCGCCACCTCTTCCTGGTCCAGGTCAGCCTCAATAAGGTGCAAATCACTGTTCATAATCTGGTTCACCTCAATCGGCCTACCGGTGCGCAACAAACGATCAAGGGTAACAATCCCTAACAGATGAAAATCTGGATTAATAACATAGATTTCAGAAAACTGATCCGGCAAATCTGTGGTTTCGCGCATATAATCAATGGTTTGCCCCACAGACCAAAAGGGCGGCACAGCGATAAATTCAGCCTGCATCAACCGGCCAGCACTATCTTCTGGATATTCTAAGCTGCGCTCTAGCGGGGCCCGCTCCACTTCTGGGATTTGCTCTAGAATTTTGGTTTGTTCTGCCTCTTCCAAGTCTTCAATGACGTAAACCGCATCGTCACTGTCCAACTGGCGCACAACATCCACAACCTGCTCATTAGGCATTTGCTCAACGATCTGAGCAAGCACAGGTTCTTCTAATTCGGGGTAAACCTCGACATTAAAATCATCCCCCATCAACTCAATAAACTGATTACGCTTTTTGGCTGGCAAGTTTTCAAGCAAATCAGCCAAAGTGCTCTCATGCAACTGGCCAACAAGTTTCTTCAAATCTTGAGGGGATTTTTTCTTTATCGCGCTTGTAACGGCCTTAACAAGGTCGCGATTGACCTCTTCTTGTTCAACCTGCGGGGCTTCTGAAATAGGAGTTTGGGATACCATAGTTGCTTAACTTTCCATGCGTAATTTTGCCCCATAACTTGGTGTATAAAGGAGCTAACAATAATGCGCAATCATCTATTGTTTATGAAAACAACGTTCTGGTGAAATTTATGAATGGAAAATTTAAATATCCCTCAACCAGACAAAGCTTTTAAGCAAAAAAGTAAAATAAAATAGGCTTGATAAGTTCACAGTGAGAGGTTTTGCTTCAAATAAACAGCTATAAATGAAATGCCCGTACCACGCCTGTCATTCCCGCTGAGATCTCTCTATAAAATTGGAAAAACTCCATAAAAAAAGGTAGAAATTTTAACGCTGAAAAACAATACAAAGAAAAGATTTTTTACGGCTTTCACGTTAGATCGAAGTTTATTTAAACAACGGACTTAATATAGCGAGCGCTTATCGTCAGGCTGAGATTTCAGACAAAAGCGATTATGTTTTACCGCACAATTAATGAATGCAAGAAACCGTTCACAAGTAAAAAAACTCACAAATCTTAAACAATAAAGAAAAAAGCAAAGATCAATTTTTAAAAAGATGTGCTGATTGATTTAAGTGAAGAAACAACCTCCGCTCACGGCAAAGACTTGAGCATGCGCGCCCTTATTTTAGCTGCCCGCTAGATTACTTAAAATAAAGTTGTATCAAACCGCACTAAAGCGGGACAAACTTAAGCCCGCTGAACTTCAGCCAGCACGTCTGATTTTGCACCTTCAAAATGAGCTTTGATTTTTTGACGAAACCATTGATGGCACTCATCACGCTCAAAGCTGCGATGCCAACCCAAGTGAATATCCAACATTGGCAGCTTAAAGGGCAGGCAAACCTCTTGCGCTGAAATATAGTTATTCATTATTTGTGCATGCAAACTCGGAATGGTGACAAGTCCATCCATTTCCAAAGCCAAAAACAAACCGGCAAGTGATGAGGACACCTTGGTAATTTGGGTGTCGTCCGAACTATGCTGGCGCAATTGTTGTTGCAGCGGGCACTCAGATACATTGTTTGTCTGTGTGATGATATGGGGCAGTTTTTGAAACGCTTTAAGCGTGATCTTATTGTTTTTACCTGTCCCATTTTGACGCTTTAAAGTCACATAGGGTTCTTGCTTAAGTGTTTCCCAATGCATATCAGGAACTTCCAAAGGAACACCCCCTTCAACAAGCGCAAAATCAATCCTGCTATGGCGCAATTCTTCTAAAAACTGTGTTGTGTTCGGTCCAGCCCGCTCAATAAAAATCGACGGCGCTTGAGCTTGGAGCTCACCTCGCAAAGCCGGCAAGAGATACAGCTCTGCCATTTCCGTGCAAGCAATAAGAAAAGTGCGCTCCTGCGTAATCGGATCAAACGGGGCGGTAGGGCGCAACAGGCTTTCCAACCCTGAAACGATGATATGTACGGTCGGAGCAAGCTCCTTGGCCTTCATGGTAGGCGTTAACCTTTGGCCAGCTCGAACAAACAAGTCATCATCAAAAATATGTCGCAAATTCGCCAAAGCATGACTGACTGCAGACGGACTACGCCCAAGTCTTTCAGCAGCTTTGGTCACGCTAGCATCAATAAGTAGCGCATCTAACACAACGATAAGATTGGCATCTAGTTCTTTCAGGTGCATTGGGTTATTCAATATCTTCTTGTTAAATTAAACCTCAAAACCTGCCTTTAATCGTTGATCTTTGTTTAAAAACATCACCTAATTTGAAGAGCTTTTATGTAGCAGAAAATGAACGGTCTTGTCGTCCAAAATCAACCCTTTAATTATTGAGCATTATGAAATGACTATGTTCTACACTTTTCATTTTACTAAATAATAAAACCTATGGCACAGTGCTGTCAATGCTTTCAATCATTGTTCTCTTGATTAAAAGCATCACCTTAGAAGTAATGCTTAAGGGATTGACATATATACGGTTATTTCGGGAATTATAATCGTATCTTGCTTCTTCTTTGAGCATTGTTCCTCACTGTGAAGCAGCATAAACTTGCCATGCGAATTTTTATTCGCATGGCCTTTTTTATTCGGATTTATCTAGAAGATCGATTCAAAATGAAATTGAAAGTTTCGACAGAGAAAGTGAAACAAAAAAAAGAGGCACAAAGGCAAAACACCATGGTCTTAAACGTACTGGTAATTTTTTAAATTGAAACAACCGTATCAAATTCACCAAAACAGACGATTATACGGGCATAAAAGTCTAATCGGCCTATCGCTACTCTTCTTTCGTCAACACGCGCGAACGCGTTAAGAAGCGAACACCCCGCGGTGCCTCCAGTGAAAAGCCACTGCCACGCCCTTCAACCACATCAATGGTCAAAAAAGAATTTTGCCAGGCTTTAAATTGCTCTTTACCAATGTAAAACGGGCAACCTTCAATCTCACCAATTAAAATATCGCTATCACCAACCTTAAACTCGCCCTTCACATAGCACATCGGCGCGCTACCATCACAACAACCACCTGATTGATGAAACATCAAATCACCATGACTTGATTTCAACTCTTTAATTAGATTTATCGCTAAAGGGGTCGCATCAACTCTTTCTATCTCTATCAAGCTTACACTCCTTTTCTCTTTCTCATAGCAGATAAATTCGTGGGCACAGATCAAAATGATTTGTGCCCACAAAAACGCTTAAGTTTAAAAGAAACCCAAAGCATTAGGGCTATAGCTAACCAAAAGATTCTTAGTTTGCTGGTAATGATCCAACATCATCTTATGGGTCTCACGCCCAATGCCTGATTGCTTATAGCCACCAAACGCAGCATGCGCTGGATAAAGATGGTAACAATTGGTCCAAACTCGCCCTGCTTGAATGGCCCGGCCCATACGATAAGCTGTTGATCCATCACGAGACCAAACGCCTGCCCCTAGCCCATAAAGTGTGTCATTGGCAATTTGCAGCGCTTCTTCCTCAGTGTAAAATTTAGTTACCGTCAAGACAGGGCCAAAAATCTCTTCCTGGAAAATCCGCATAGAATTGTTGCCAGCAAACACAGTTGGCTCAACATAAAAGCCATTATCCAGCCCATCTCCATGCTTGACCTGATTACCTCCTGTAAGCACAGCTGCCCCTTCTTGACGACCAATGTTGATATAGGACAAGATCTTTTCCAATTGATCAGATGAAGCTTGCGCACCGATCATGGTGTTAGCATCTAACGGATTGCCCATCTTGATCTTTCTAACGCGCTCAATCGCCATTTCAATGAACTGGTCATAAATAGCCTCATGTATTAAAGCACGAGAAGGACATGTACAAACCTCACCTTGGTTCAACGCAAACATGGTAAACCCTTCAAGAGCCTTATCAACAAAGGCATCATTTTGATCCATCACATCGGGGAAGAAAATATTAGGTGATTTGCCGCCCAATTCTAGCGTTACCGGAATAATGTTTTCAGAGGCGTACTGCATGATCAAGCGACCAGTTGTTGTCTCACCAGTAAAGGCAATTTTTGCAATGCGCGAACTGGAGGCAAGCGGCTTACCCGCTTCAATGCCAAAGCCGTTGACCACATTTAACACCCCCGGGGGGAGCAAATCGCCAACTAAATCCATAAAGGCCATAACGCTAAAGGGGGTTTGTTCTGCCGGTTTTAACACAATACAGTTACCAGCCACCAATGCGGGAGCAAATTTCCAAACTGCCATTAAAAGTGGAAAGTTCCACGGAATAATCTGCCCAACCACACCAAGCGGTTCATGAAAATGATAGGCCACAGTGGTCTCATCAATTTCAGAAAGGCTCCCCTCTTGTGCTCTGGCACAGCCAGCAAAATAGCGCAGATGATCAATCGCCAACGGCACATCAGCCGCCATTGTTTCACGAATAGGCTTCCCATTATCAATGGTCTCTATCGTCGCCATTTCATTTAAATTAGCCTCAAGACGATCAGCAATTTTTAGTAAAATTTGCGCACGATCAGCAGGTGCTTTTTTACCCCACTCATCTTTTGCTTTGTGGGCCGCATCGAGCGCCTTTTCAATGTCCCGTTCGGTTGAACGCGCCACCTGGCAAATTACATTACCATCAATAGGCGAGGTATTATCAAAATAATTACCATCTAACGGGGCAACCCATTCCCCGCCAATAAAGTTGTCATAGCGTTCTTTAATCTTCATCTTTTCAGTTAAGAAGTTCAAAACTTTGCTTGGGGTATTAAGTATTTGGTCCATTTGTCCATCTTCCTATTTTTCGCTTTTTAATAAAACTTTGCGAAAAACAACACGAAAGACTCGTGTTGTTTTTAGGTGCCTTTTTTCAGTGAAAAAGACTTGATGGAGTAAAATAATCGCACTGCTTTTTGTTTAAAAACGCATTGTTTGCACCCATAAATATGCAAATTCTGCAAATATGTTCTTTAGTAGAAAGAAATCATGTATTATCTATTACAATATTTATTCCATTGACAAAAAGCTCACCCTCCCCTTTGACTAAATCCTGTTAAAAAATTCCATGACTAAAGTATTTAGAGAGGTTTTTGAGCGAAATTTCTTTAGATATTCGAAAGTCAGGAAATGAGCAACCCATCACCTAACAGACAAAGGTTTTTTGTTGAGAAATTTCATTGGCATTGGCAACGCCTGATAACAAAAGATCGTGATTAGCCAATTCATAGGCAAAACCTTCAGACGCCTCAATGACGCAATCCAGCTCGCAATCACCAATCAAAGCCTGAGCACAAGCCTGCAAAGCTGGACAAGCATTATTTTGCTGGCAAGCCGCAATCAAGGAAATCGCCATACATTCATCACGGCAAAATTGAGTGCAATCGGGCACAATTTCAATATCACGCGCCGCACTTGAATGAACCGTTTGCACCCAATAAGCCAATTCAGTAACAACTGACTTGGCCCCCAAAGCGCCGAGCTGTTTGGTATAAAAATCCCAACTTGTTTTCCAATAGCCAATATCATTTTTTTGATAACCAGCCATCCAATAACGAAACCCCAGACCAACCAATTGCTCAGGCGTTTTTTCAGAACCGTTCAATCGATTGACGAACAGCGACATAGGATTTGAATTTGCCATATCCATCACACCCCTCCCTGCATAGTTACAAGAGCAAACCTTAGATTGTTTGAGAGAAATGTATAGCTAGCATAACGGCGCGCAGACCAGCTTTTGGGCAAGCAGCCAAAGAGAATATTTTTCATTTTTCACTCCAATAAACGAGGGTCAAGGCCTCGTAATCAGATTTATACTTACCCAGATCAGACCGGATATGAATTTCACCATAACCAATCAAATCGAAGAACGTCAATATAAAAATGAATAAAACCAATAGTTTAGAATTATTATAAGAAGGGATCTAAAAAAGTTCACTTATTGATCTTGGGTGGTCAAACCATCACTGAGCAGCTGGGCTATAGTGTTAAGCAGTAATCGTCCCTTCTGGCTCGCTCTTAACAAATTTATATTATTTTGTTTGTCAAACGCCTCCAGCAGCCCTTCAACCTGCAGATTTTCAATGATGTCGTTATCAACCCAATAGCCGGTTTCATGCTCAATATCTGCCAAAGACACCCCATTGTTCAAGCGCAACCCCATAAGCAACATTTCTGTTGCCTGATTGAAGGCGTCCAACTCTTGCTGATCAATAACGCCGTGCCCCTCGTATCCCACGTTTTCCAACCACTTAGAAGGTATGGCTTGCGTCAAAGTGCTATAGCGCTTGTCCTCAATCTTGACCCGGCCATGCGCCCCAGGCCCAATGCCAACAAACGTGCCATAACGCCAATATAACAAATTATGCCGCGCTTCTTGGCCCGGCACCGCATGGTTGGAAACTTCATAAGCTGGCAAGCCAGCTTTTAAGCATAGCTCTTGGGTCCGCTCATAAAAATCAACCGCCAAACTCTCTTCAGGCAGCCGCAGTTTGCCAGCATCATAAAGCCGCTTATAGGGCGTGTTGGGCTCAATGGTCAGTTGATAAAGCGATAAATGCTCCGGCCCAAAAGCAAACGCTTGCGCCAATTCATCTTCCCAGCCTTGTAAACTCTGGTTTGGGCGGGCATAGATCAGATCAAACGAAAAGCGGTCAAAATGAGTGCGCGCAATATTGATCGCTTTGCGCGCTTGCACGCTGTCATGCAAACGCCCTAAAGCTTGCAACGCGCCATCATCAAAAGACTGCACGCCAATTGACAACCGGTTCACACCCGCTAGGGCAAGGTCTTGAAAATTGGCCGCATCCACACTTTGCGGGTTCGCCTCTAGAGAAATTTCAATCTGATCTTGAAACCCCCATGCACTCTCAAGGGTTTGCAAAATATCACCAACCAATTGCGGGCTCATCAACGAAGGCGTACCGCCGCCAAAAAACACCGAACTGAGAGCAGGCATGTCTGGCCCCAAAATTGTGGCCCAATGATCAATTTCAGCTATATAAGCCTTTAAGAAATCTTCTTCTTGTATCGGGCCATTGGAAACATGAGAATTAAAATCACAATAAGGGCATTTGGCCGCACAAAACGGCCAATGCACATAAACCCCAAATTCTTGCAAACCAGACATGATGGATATTATAAGCGCTTAACGCATCCCGTCCAAACAGGCCGCTTTGAACAAAGCAAAAGCCTGCGCCCGATGGGACATTTGATGTTTTAA
>JANQQH010000219.1 GCA_028285025.1 Hyphomicrobiaceae bacterium
CATCATCACGCCGCGCGCAGAAATGGGCCAAGGCATTCATACCACATTGGCCGCTTTGGTTGCCGAAGAATTGGATGTTGATTGGCAAACCATCAAAACCACACATGGGCCCGCAAGTGGAACCTATTTCAATAGCGCCATTGCTGGCATTTTGCCTTATCCAGATTATGAACATAGCGCGATGCGGGAAACCATCAGCGACATAATGGGGCAAATAGGCGGCAAAATGATGCAAATGCAGCTAACGGGCGGTTCAACGTCCACCAAAGATGCTTTTGAAAAAATGCGCCTTGCAGGTGCTGGCGCTCGCCATGTGCTCATCGAAGCGGCTGCCCAAAAATGGCAAAAACCGGCCAGCAGCTTAAAAACCAAAGATGGCTTTGTTATCAGCCCTGATGGTGAAAAACTATCTTACTACGAGCTAGCAAGTGATGCAGCAAACATCGCCCCGCCCAGTGATCCCAAATTAAAAGATCCGTCCCAATGGCGGTATTTGGGCAAAAACATGCCCCGGGTTGATATGGTTGAAAAAATAACCGGTACAGCCCAATTTGGCATTGATATAAAATTGCCCGGTATGTTGTTTGCCACCGTTCGCATGAACCCCAATCTGGGTGCAAAGATGAAATCTTATGACGCAAGCAAGGCTGAAAAAATGGCTGGCGTCAAAAAGATCGTAGATATGGGCAATGGCATTGGTGTGATTGCAGACAACACATGGGCCGCGTTTGAAGCGGCCAAAGCCGTCTCAATTGAATGGCAAGAGGCCCCATACCCCAAAGACACCAAAGCCATTATGTCAACAATTGAAGCAGCGTTGGGCAACCCGGAACCAAACTTCACCTTGCGCGATTTAGGCGATGTAAATACCAGCCTTAAAACGGCTGAAAAAGTTATCGAGGCTGAATATCGTGTCCCTTATTTGGCCCATGCCACTATGGAACCAATGAACGCTACAGCCCTTTATAAAGACGGCGAGGTAACAGTCTGGGCTGGCAATCAAGCCCCTGTTTTGGTTCAACAAAAAGCAGCAGAAATAGCCGAGCTAGACACAGAAAAAGTAACCGTACATACCCCTTATTTAGGCGGTGGCTTTGGCCGGCGTTGCGAATTTGATTTTTCAAACTATGCAGTTCAGTTAGCCAAAACAATGCCCGGCACACCAATTAAGGTGACCTGGACCCGTGAAGAAGATATGACCCATGATTATTATCGCCCCGCTGCCATAGCCCGCTTTAAAGGGGTCATGGGTAAAGCAAAACCAACCGCTCTAAAGGCTGACATTGCCAGCCAATCAGTCATGCAACAAATGAT
>JANQQH010000223.1 GCA_028285025.1 Hyphomicrobiaceae bacterium
CCGTTTCAAAACGCTTTCAAATTAATGCGAGAGCTGGTGTTAACCTTGCGCGAAGACGGCCATGAGATCACGCATGTTGATCTTGGTGGTGGCCTTGGCATTCCTTATAAAGAAACAGACCCAGTGCCCCCGCACCCAAATGATTACGCCGCCATCATTCAACAAACCATTGGTGACCTAAACGTAAAGCTGATTTTTGAACCTGGCCGTATGATCACGGGCAATGCGGGTATTTTGGTGTCTCAAGTGATCTTTTTGAAAAAAGGCACCGACAAAGACTTTCTCATTGTCGATGCTGCTATGAACGACCTTATTCGCCCCACGCTTTATGAGGCTTACCATCAAATCGTTCCTATTGCTCAAGATGATCAGGACAGGCCAGCCCGTTTGATGGATGTGGTTGGCCCGGTTTGTGAAACTGGCGACTTTTTGGCACAAGACCGTATGATGCCAGAATTGGACCCAGGCTCTTTAATTGCAGTCTTATCCAGCGGTGCTTACGGGGCTGTACAAGCCTGCAGCTATAACAGTCGGCTGTTAATTCCTGAAGTGATGGTCAAGGGCGACCAATTTTCGGTTATCCGCCCGCGCCCTTCCTATGATGATTTGATCAATCAAGATCAACTTCCTGCCTGGCTTTAAACAACGCTACCTAAACGCGCCTTGATTTGCACGGTGAAATGCCGGCTTTAAGAAAGCGCCACATTTTCGCCCCTTCTTCATAAAATTATTACAACTCAATAAGCCCCTCTAATTGGGCATCTGCAAAAATTTATGCTAGCATCGGTAAAATTAGATAAAATGGCCAAGGACAATCGTATCAATTGACACTTAAAAAAGACCCAAATCAGACATCAAACGACCCTCGCATCGAGGGAGAACGCCTTTTATCGCGTAAATTAGCCTGGACAAAGCGGGCTATGTTTATGGAAAATATATGGCTCAAGCTTTGGGCCCCGATTAGCGTTGTTGCTTTATTCTTGCTTGCTTGTCTGTTTGAGCTATGGCCTCATTTATCGCCTTTGGCCCATCGTTTGGTGCTGGCCTTGTTTCTCTTGGCTTTTTTAGCCTCTTTATATCCGTTTTTCTCTCTGCGCTGGCCAAAAGAAGATCAAGCGCTTAAACGGCTAGATAACAATGGCACTTTGCCTCACCATCCAGCTCAGGCATTTAAAGACAATTTATCGCCCAACCTGGCAACAGCAGAGACGCGCAATTTATGGGTTCAATTTAAACAGCGCTTGGTGGAAAAAATAAAACAATTAACGATCCCCTTTCCAAGCCCTAATACAGCTCAAAAAGACCCTTATGCCTTGCGCATGGTTCTTATGCTGGCCCTTGCTGCTGGTCTGTTTATCCAAGGGGGGAATATTGGTCCTCTTTTATCGCAAGGCTTGAACCCACCGCCAATGGTTAATATGTCAAATATGCGTGTTGACGCTTGGGTAACCCCGCCTTCTTACACAGGGAAACCACCTCTTCTTATTGCCGATGGTCATAAAAAGCACCTTTCAGAAAAACAAACTGATAAAAAGACTGTTTTCAAGGTGCCTGAAAACGCAATTCTTACCATTCGGGTGAATGGCAAAAACGCAGACCAAATCACATTGGATAGCCCGAACAATGAACAGTTTGTTGTCAAAGCAAAAAAACGTGTTCCTAAAAATGCTCTTAAAACAACGCGCGATTTTCACATCAAATTAGAACAAAATGGCGCTGTTTCTTTGCTTCTTGATCACATGCCTTTTTCCAGTTGGCAATTTGATGTGACTGACGACACCCCCCCTATTATTGGCCTGATAGAAACGCCTGTTCGTGCGCAAAGCGGAGCCTTGAAGTTAAAGTATCGTGTTGTGGATGATTATGGGGTGATTAGCGCCAAAGCACAGATTACGAATTTAACTGTAGATGGCAAACCGCTTCCTAAAGACCTTGAACCTCATGAAATACCGCTGGGTGCGCCACCTAACTATCCGTTGAATTTACCTGAGATCGGGATGAAATTAGGTGAGGGTGAGACTTTTAAAGATCTGACGAGCCACCCATGGGCTGGACTTGTTGGTACGCTTGTGCTGAGCGCGACAGATGAAGGTGGTAACTCGTCGGACAGCCCGGAACTTAAACTACAAATTCCGGCTTATAAATTCACCAAGCCAATGGCAAAAAACATCATTCGCTTGCGCAAACAACTTATTTTAACTCCTCAAACATCTGCCGAAACGGCCCGTATGCTTTCTGGCCTGGTAACCAATAAGAAGCCCTTTGAAAAAGATTTGGGATTATATTTAGGTCTGCGCGTTTCATCTATGCGCTTGAGAAATGCACGAACGCGCGAACAAAAAGAAAAAGTGGCTGAACTATTATTTGAGCTTGCCCGTCATGTGGAAGATGGTGATCTGTCTCGCGCGGAACGGGAGCTGCGTTCAGCCCAAGAAGCTTTGCGCAAGGCCTTGCAAGAAAATGCTTCAGCAGAAGAGATACAAAAACGCATCGACGAGCTTCGCAAAGCCTTGCAAAAATATATGAAAGAGCTGGCCACACAACAACAGAACCAAAATAACCCTAATGGGGCTAAAAACAATCAGAAAAGTGTGAATTCTAAAGATTTAGACCAAATGCTGAAAACCATTGAGGAGTTGGCCAAATCTGGTTCTAAAGATTTAGCCCGACAAATGCTGGGCCAAATGCAAAATATGTTAGAAAACTTGCAAACTGGCAGAAACCAACAAAACCAACAACAAACTGAAGCAGCCAAACAGCTACAAGAATTAGGAGAACTTTTGCGTAAACAGCAAGAGCTTATGGACCGCACTTTCACGCAACGGCGCCAACAAAATAACTCTCATCGCATGCCGCAAAGCAATACTCCGATGGGGCAAGACAAACAACGTCATGGCATGGAGCAAAAAAAACAGGGGCAGAACCAAAACCTAAGTAAAAAAGCGCATTCGCTTGGAAAAGAACAAGAAGCTTTGCGTAAACAGCTTGAAAAGCTTATGCAACAAATGAAAAAAAATGCTCTTGGTGATCAAAACAACAATAAAAACAACGCCCTTGAAAAAGCAAAACAGGCTATGGGTGAAGCGCAGCAAATGCTGCAAAAAAATGACTTTACCAATGCTCTTTCCCAAGAAGGCCAAGCGCTTAA
>JANQQH010000238.1 GCA_028285025.1 Hyphomicrobiaceae bacterium
ATCCACGTGGGCTTGCACCATCTGTTCACGAATGCCAAAGGACCACTCAGGGATCATCCAGGCCGGGTTGGCAATTGGCGTAAAGGGGAAGGCTTGCCCGATCACTGCAATTTTCACCCCGCCGCGCTCAAAATAAGCGGTTGGTTGGAACACCGGCTCTTCCCATTCCCGGTCCACCACATTGCCGGAGAGAAACGGAAAGCCCAAAGCCTCAATCGCCTCGCGCACCCTTTCCGCGCCATAGGTAAATTCCCAATGGCCTGTCATGGCATCTGGCTTTAACAATCCCATCACATCCATGACATCTTGGCCTTGGGTTTTCAGCGCACTATAACTGCCTTGCCAACTATCGCCGCTATCAAGAAACAAACAGGCGCCTGCCCGCTCAGCGCGCACCCGGTTTAAAATGGTTGCCACCCGGTCAAGCCCGCCCATTTTGCCATAAGCCTTGGCCAGGGAGATAAAGTCTTGGCTGGATAGAGCATAAGCTTGCCGAGACCCTGGCTTGAGTTTGTAAAAATTTAAAAAATCCTCGCCCGTTAAATGCGGGATTTGAGAGCGCGTGCCACCAGGCCCTAAATTCAGGCTTGGTTCGCGATAATAAATTGGCTTTAATTGTGCGTGTAGGTCTGAAATATGCAGCAATGTCACATTGCCAACAGGCTTAAAGTCCAACAAATCATTTTCAGCAAGCTTTTGCTGAGCGCACAACTGCGCCCATGAGCCAAAACTGCTGGAGCCAAAAATTGCGCTTGTGGCCACGCCTGCTTGTAAAAAGTCACGCCGAGAAATCATCAAATCTACTCTTTAAGACTGCTATAAAAGATCTAGGCTCAGGACCTATTCATCTTATCTCTTAATCATAACACAGAAAGCTGGCATATTTCGTTTGATCTGTTTTGTATTATGACCAAGATCTTAAAGATCACCCGCCGACTGAACTCTTTTCAAATCCAGCCACGCCAATATCTAGTAATAGACCTTTCAAAATGGAAACTGATATACGAACCGTTTGACGATCATTCATTTTTGCACGGCTTTAAAGCGGAAATAAACCTGTCGGCTCTTTGTTTCATTATGCTTGACTTCAACTTTTTATTACTCCTTTCAAACATGTTAAATGTTTGTCCCGTCATTTGCTCCTAAAGGATTCAAATTGCAAAAAACGTAGCCGGTGTCTTTCCAGGGGAGAAAATATGAGCGTTGCTTCTAAAGAGAATGAAGCTCAAGTGTCTAAAGTACTTGTATTGGTGATTTTTAATCTTTTAGATCCCGTTGACAAATTCCATGACTAAATTATTTGTCAACGGGATCTAAGGGTAGGCGAAGGTTTTACTGTGTGCACGTTTTAGTTTACGTACAAAACTATCATATGCCAGAAAATGTTTGGCTGATGGATGGAGGCGCTCAAGGCCTCTATTTGGTTCAGCAGATGTGCTGAAAATTATTTTACTCTGCTCATATCGATTTCAATTGGGAAGAAATTAAAGGCTATGAGGAAGGCGCCCTACAAAAAATGGCGGATTATTCTGCTTTAGCTTCAGGCGTATTTGAGGCTTCACCTTCAGATTTATCTAATTTTTTGATTTTAAGTTCATTTAAATCTTTAACTTCAGCTTTACTTGCTACTTTGATTTCAGGTTTTTTTGACGCTTGAACGGCATGTTTTTCCCCACAAGCTAATGCATTACCTGTGAACGCTAAAGACATAATTATCGCGGTGATAAATTTTTTCATATATAACTTTCGTTTTAAGATAACCCTCGTTTTAATTTTCGCCAGCATAGCCATTTTTATTTTGTCAATCAAGTTTATATCATTCAGCTATATTATCTTTCTATACACACTGGCCTGTGCCAAGCAGTCATTATGAAAGCTATGAGCTTTTCCGGCGTTTTTTGCCAAAACAGGTTATTTTTTTCTGGCACGAATGCAGAATAAGGGCAAAAATAAAATCAAAATAATAATGGTTTTATAAGCTTGTGACATTAGGCTCAGGACCTAGTCATCAATCCATCGATTTTAAACTTAGATATTTAGCTCTTTGGGGTAGAGCAAACCTGCCCTTCCCCACAGAATAAATAGGTTTTGAGCCTAGATGAGTAAACATTACTCCCACTTTAAATGTTCAAGTTTTTCGCGAAATGCAAAACGAACGATATGGCTTTCTATAATTGATTGACATTGTGATAATTCTTCTTGTGTCGGAGCTTCCACATGAAATTCAAGATGGTCGATTTTATTATGAAGCAAAGCAGTGCCAAAAGGAAAAGTTACCTCGCCTTTTTGTTCAGTATATGAAACCTCAACCTTGTCGGCAAAATGTTTGCAAAGTTGCGCTAAATATTTTGAGGGTTTTTCAGTTTTGAATTGGCTAGAAGCAGTCAGCATAATCGTCTCTCTCTTTTTAATATGTTTCATTTGTTAAAGGGTCTAAAATCTCTATAGATATATTGTCATTCTCACCTGTATTAAGTTTGGCTTTCACTTTGAAAACCTGAGCAATATTTTCTTGCGTTAAAACCTCTTGTGGTGTGCCTGTTGCCACCACTTGGCCCTGATCCAGCAAGACTAAACGGTCAAAAAAACGGGTGACCAGACTTAAATCATGAATGGCAACGAGTGCTATTTTTTTGTCTTGCCGTATATAGTTTTGCAGCTCCTGCAAAACTATGAGCCGCCAATGGAGATCAAGCGCACTGGTTGGTTCATCAAGCAGACAGACTTCTGGTGAGCGCAGCAAAACCATGGCAACACCGACCAATTGGCGCTTGCCACCAGAAAGCGTTTGCAGTGGGCTCAATGCAACATCGGTTAACCCAAAGGTTTTAAACAGTGTTTCAATCCTTTGTTCTAAACCTTGGTCTGTAAGGGGTAAATCCAGCGCTCTTGCCAAACTGTAGAGTAATTCATAAGGGGTCAGCAAACTTGGTTGTGGGGGTGTTTGCGTCATAAGCCCTAACAGTTGACTTCGTTGTTTGGGAGAAAAATCGCCCAAGTCTGTATCATTTAGGGTGACGGTCTGCTTGCTCTTTTTGGGCCAAATCAAAGTTTGTAACAAGCTGGACTTACCGGCTGCGTTGGGCCCGATAAGCCCTACCATATGGCCGGGGAGAAAGGGGGGCAAGGACACATTCTTTAAAATATGAGAGCGCCCATACCATAAGTTTAGATCTTGAATATGCAGGCTTGTCATAGATGTTTTCCTTTGGTCATAATTAGGAAAACTAGGATCGGGACACCAATTAACGAGGTAATAATCCCAACAGGAATAAGAACGCCTGGGATTATGGCTTTGGATAGAAAGGACGCAAAGGATAACATCACCGCCCCGCATAAACAGGAGCCTGGTAATAAAAACCGATGGTCTTCACCCAGTAAAAGACGCGCAATATGAGGCCCAACCAGCCCAATAAAGCCGATGGTTCCTACAAAACAAACCGCAAAGGAGGACAAAACTGAGACCCGTAAAATCAGAAAAAAGCGCAAGCGAGCTATATCAATACCACTGCTTGCCGTTTGCGCCTCACCGCTGCGCAATAGGGTCATCAGCCAAACTTGACGCATGCTAAAGGGCAGCACAAGCAGAAAAACAATGGTTACAATTATAACTTCTTGCCAGCCTGCTTTGGTTAAATTGCCAATGGTCCAGAACACAATTTGTTGTGCCGCTTCAGCTGAAGCAATATAAAACAACACCCCGATGAGGGCTTGACATAAAAACATCAAAGCGATGCCAAACAAGATCACAGAACTGCGAGACCCGCCTTGATGAATTGTAAAAAAAAGAATCAAAAGACTGGCAATCACTGAAAACAACAGGCTGAGTGTAGGAACGGCGAAAGCTGTTGCTAAAAACGCATAACTGTGAAACAGCACAATTGCGATGCTCGCCCCCAAAACGCCAGCTGAGGCAATGCCCAAGATAAAAGGCTCGGCAAGCGGGTTATTAAGACCTGTTTGCGTCTCTAGTCCCGCAAGCCCAAGGGCTGCGCCAATCACAATAGCAATGAGTGCGTCTGGTAAGCGAATGTCCCATAAAATAAGCCGCTCAGTAAGCTCTAGGCCGTTTGGGTCAAAAAGTCCTTGGAACACACGTTCTATGGTCAGGTTTGAAGGGCCAGTGATAATATCTAACATTAAAAAAATCAGACAGGCGAGACCAAGCCCAATAAGGAAGACCCCCTTTTTTAACGAGAGCTGTTTATAATCCTTGCTTAGTCTTTCCTCCATGCATCACTTCTTTTCTTTTAAAGAGATGGAATAGATTCCCTTCAATTCAAAGGGTAAAAAACGTTGAGAGATCTCTTTCATTGTTGCTTGAGTAGAAACGTCTTCAAATAGCTCTGGGTGCACCCATTTGGCAAAGGAGACCACAGCAACAATGTTAAAAGGTGAGTTATAAAAATGGTGCCAAATCCCATGGGCACGCCCTGTATTTACCGCTTTTAAATTTTGCATGGATTTTGAGCCTGTGGCTCTTTTTAGAGATTCCAGAGCTTGTTTAACCGTCACACCAGGCCCAAGGAAAATGGTAGATTTTCTCTCGTTAAATTCATTCAATGTGCCTGAGGCGGTTCCAATCCAAACATCTGGGTTCTTGGCTAATAAAAATTCCATTGTATGAACTGCTGTTGGCCCCGGGGCAATTTTTGATGAAATATTGATCGCCCCGACAAAGTCAAGATAAGGGCCTAGCATACCATCTGCCATACCTACGCAACATTGAAAGCGGCCTGGGTGAGCTTGCAGAAACGCAGTGGGCCGTTTGCCTTTATAAGTCGCAAGTGTCTTTGTGATCATATCAAGTTTTGATTGATAGAAATCAATATACTCTTGGGCTTCTTTTTGACGGCCTAGGACTTTGCCAAGCATGCGAATAGAGGGCAGGGTGTTTTTCATTGGGTTCATTCTGAAGTCTATAAACACAACCTTGGTGCCTGCTTTTTCAAGCAAAGAGATCAGCTCTTTATTTCTGACCCCAGGCCCATGATCGTGCAGACCAAAAATGGCCAGATCCGGTTTTAGAGCCAGCATTTTCTCTGCTGAAATACTATCGGCGCTTTGTTGCCCGTAAAGCTGTATTTTATTAAATTCAGGAAATTTCTTTTCAAAAGCGGTGCGAAAGGGTGAGTGATAGAGATCGTTTAACATGCCAACAACCCGCTTTGCAGGGTTTTCGCGTTCAAAAATACCAAGCCATGAAAGATAGCGTCCCTCACCAATGATGATCCGCTCTATAGGCTTATTGAGGGTGATCTTGCGGCCTGTTACATCCTCAACTGTAATTGGGTTTGCATAAAGGGTAGGTTGAAAAAGCAAAATTAGAAAAAGACAGGTCAAAAAAATTCGGATCATTATTTTATCTCTTTCAATAAAATATAAAATCTGCAGCTCTTTTAAATAAAGAACCACAGATTTTATACCAATAGAAGGGTGTTCACTCTAATAGTGGAGGCCTAAAATTCTGCTTTCGCACTAAAATAGAATGACCGTCCAGGTTCGTTCAAAGGGCGATAATAGGCTGAATATTCCTGCCCTGAACTTGCTCGGTTAGAATAGGTCTCATCAAAGATATTATTCACCTCTGCACGCAACGTTAGCTCAGGCAAATTTTCAGCTTGCAACTCATATTGAATGAAAGCGTTGAAAACTTCATAGCTAGGTATTGGGTTTGTTGGTGTTGGGTCAGCAAAAAAGATTTGCCAATAAGGAAGAACCTCATCTTGCTCTAATGCAATTTCCACATCACCACCAATGGTAATCCCGGTTCCTTCAAACTCATGAGCCGCTGAAATAGTAATTATATCACCGATATTCGTTCCGTAACCGAAATAGTTGGTAAATAGAGGCCTACCATCACCTTCAATGTCAATGTTAGAGTATTTTGCTTCAATAAAGCCAGTTTCCCATTTATAGCCTAAAGCAATATTCAACGTTTTAGACTCAATATCTAAGACACTACGAAACGGACTAAATGTAAAACCTGAGTTATGACCAATAGCATTATCCATTTTAATCAAGGTATAATCCGCATCAAAAGTAAAGCCTTGATAAGCGGCTGATAAACCAACAGTAAAGTTATCAGAATCATATGTCTCTAAATTAGAGTAATCATATGTGCCACCATTAAGATAAGCTTCTGCAAGAGGAATGCGACCAAAAACATGAGCATATCCAGCTTTCAGTGTAACAATTTCATTGAGATCATATTCAGCTGAAATGTTACCACTAAAACCCGTGTCATCAAGGTCTGTTCCATCAAATCCTGTAAACATTTGATGATCAATACGACCACCTAGAGAAACGCGAAAATCTTGTGTTAAATCTAAGCGCGCTTGTGCGTAAGCACCTATGTTTCTATCTTTTTCTGATTTAGGTAAAAAAGTAGGGTCGTTTACGGAGCCACCGAAAGAATCTGTATGGAAGAAATCGACACCAGCTACAATGTCACCTTGCGATACTTTGAATTTATTTTCAAATTTTCCCGACCATGTCTCAATATCAGCAACGTTAGGATATGTCGGGTCACCAGCACCATCAGCAAATCTCAATTTGTTTTCACTGTAAGCCAGAACAACTTTTGGATCCCACCAACCAGTTGGTGTCTCATCGGTGTAGTTGAAGGTGAAGTTGTTTCTGGTTTGCTTCATATTTCGAATGAAATCACCACTACCAATTACAACCAAGTTTGGTCTAAATTGTCTCTCACCATCATCATTGGCCCACTCATAGGTGAATTCTAAACGCTCACCTGTTTGAGCTTCATAGGCTAGCTTGCCAAGGGCTGATTGCAGCTCTGCCTCGGTACCAGTTTGTTCAAAATTGTCGCCATCTTTATAATTGTCGCCATCAGCATGCTGGAAAAATCCTAATGCTTCGAAACCATTAGACATGACATACCCAGAAACACCTTTAACAAAATTCTTGCTATTTGAGTCGTAAGAAACAGTAACAAAACCGCCATAGTTTTTACCTGGGTCTAGAAGATCTTTAACATCAACAGTTTCAAATTGAATAGAGCCACCAAGAGCTCCAGGACCAGCATCAGCTGGTGCAACGCCAGCGTCAACGCGCGCCGCCTTGAGGAGTGATGGGTCAATTAACAATGTTGTTGTATGATGGAAAGTATCATTGGACTGAAGTGCACCGTCAACGCTTACAGCCAAACGTTTATCTTCAATACCATTAACATAAATTTTTTGACTTATTGACGTATTACCACCGACGGCAACAGAGCTCTCTTCTCTGAACACATCATGCAAATCTTTTGGATTTAAGCGCTCCAAATCTTCCTGGGTAATTGTTACGCTCGGCACGCCGATATCTGGATCTTCAAAGATCGTACCATCATACTTGTTCTCACCATTATTGTTATTCTGCTGGCCAGTTTCAACATTGATTTGATCAAGTGGTGTGTTGGATTGTGCTGACGCTGCAATACTACCGGTACTTATAAGTGCAAACACACTAATTGCGGTTGCAAACTTGAATGCAACTTTCATTCTAAACTCCCAAATATGTAAAAAATTCCCTCAATTGGCATTCACTATATGCCTTGCAAAGATAGTCAGCCTTCGCGAAATCGTCATTTATCTTCGTGAAAAATTCATTTCGCCGCGTAAAAGTACAAACAAAAAGGTTGGTAAGGTTCATTTTAAAATGAACAAGATGCATATATGAACCAGAGAATTTTGCATTTATTGGCATTTATTTTTATGTGTAGTATAATTTTTTTGCTTATAAATTATTGGTTAAATCGTATTCATAGTTAGTGCGTTACCTATTTGAATTAGCGGTTCTTTTGTATTGAGTTCTTGCTGCTGAGGATGATATGTCTCAAAATAATAATTACACCCTGATCAAAAATGATCGGCCTGGCAATATGCGCCAGCTTGAAGAATTTATCTCAAAAGACACAGATAAAATTGCAGGCCGTATTGGGTTTATTGAATTGAATTCAGGCATTGATCTGCATTTTTCTGACATTACAGAGCTTGTCAATGAACGTTCTGAGAGCTTGTCTGATGCGAGTTTAACAATCTCGTTATTACTTGAAGGGCAAGTGAAGTTCTATATGAACGAGAAACCCTATTATCTTGGTGCCAATGATAATGATGAAAGCCGCGTGGCCATTGGTAAAATTTGGTCTACGACCAAGCCTGTTAGATTTGCCCGTAGTTTTCAAAAAGGACGCAGGGTCAAAAAAATAATCATCAATATTGATAAAGATTGGTTGGCGGAAATGGGGCTTTCAGAGACCTTGGATAACAGTGCGTCTCATCTAGATAAAAGCTTGTTTGAATTTGCCTGTTCTCATCTGAATTATAAAGACTGGATCCCTTCAAAACAGGCCATTAAAGCAGCTGAAGAAATTATCAACCCGCCTCATGATGCTGAATGTATGAAAAAAATGGTTCGTGAATGTCGGGCTATTGAGTTGGTCACGATGGCTTTCGAACAATTTACGAAACCTTCTCCAGCTATTTTGAAGCAAAGGACAGATTCAAAACCAAATTGTCGATTGATCAAGGTTCTCAATTTTATTGAAAATAATTTGAATAGCGAACTTACATTAGAAGAGATTGCTAAAACGGTTGGGTTTAGCGTGAGCTCGTTGCAAAGACATTTCAAAACGACTTATGGCTCCACAGTGGTCGAATATATTCGGAAACGAAAATTAGAACTTGCAAAAGATGCAATGATATATGAAGGAGCGTCTGTAACACAGGCTTGCTTCATTGCCGGTTATTCTAACCCATCAAGCTTTGCAACCGCTTTTAAACGTGCCTTTGGCCAATGTCCAAAAACCTATTCTCAGGCTGTTGCAATATAATATTTTTCAAGCGCTTTTCTAATACTGCTTAAGCTAGATAGATATCGTTTTCGTTTGTCGCAATGATCATTTGACCATTGTGTTTTGGGCTTTTACTGAGGCTTTCCCATTTATTCCACTTGTGTCCCTTATACATTTTTTGCTTTCAGGGGCTGTGCTTTAAGGCCGGCACCACAAAGCAAATATATTTGTTCTTACAAGGACCGAAAAGACATCAGCCAGAAACCGCCCCCCAAAATTCTTCTTGTGAATTGCTCCGTGGATAGGGCTCATCTGGTACAGGCACATCAAGCCACTGGCAAAGCGGTTCCCAGCCACTACCAAGCTCATAGATCAACAAACGATCAGCAGAGGCTTTGTCAATCACGTTTGCATTGTGCGCATTAAAGACAGCTTTCACATGTTCTGGATCTGTGATGTTATTGCCAAATGTGTTTTCAATAATCAATTTGTGCACCATTTTCACCACCTGCCCATGATAGCCGTCAGGCAAGTCTTTTGCCCGCTCACTGATT
>JANQQH010000264.1 GCA_028285025.1 Hyphomicrobiaceae bacterium
GGCTGCTTGGCCCGGGTGCAAGAGCACCTGCAAACCAATGAGATTAAACTAGAAATCCTCATTTGCGACCGTTCTGGCAATCTAGTCGGTAGGGCCCAAGATCCGCAATTTTAAACGCTATCTTTAAAACAAACTAGACGAAGCCATAATAACCCACTAGAACAAGCCCGTTGAGAGGAAAATGAACGGCAAATGACCAAAAAGATCTTTATTAAAAGCTATGGCTGCCAAATGAATGTCTATGATGCTGAGCGCATGGCTGAGCTGATGGATGCAGAAGGCTATGAGCAAACCGAAAACATGGATGAGGCTGACATGGTCGTGCTCAACACCTGCCACATCCGGGAAAAAGCGGCGGAAAAGGTCTATTCAGAACTGGGCCGGGTGCGCCTGAATAAACAAAAAAGAGAAACAAAAGGCAAGGAAACCATCATCGCCGTTGCCGGCTGTGTGGCTCAAGCTGAAGGGCAAGAGATCATAAAGCGTGCGCCTATAGTAGATATGGTCATCGGCCCACAATCTTATCAAAATTTACCAGCCGTTTTAAAAGAGTTTCAGCTTTCCAAAAAACCGATCGTTGAAATTGAATTTCCTGAAGAAGACAAGTTCGCCAAATTAACACAGCTGAAAGCGGCTAGCCCCTCGACCTTTTTAACTGTGCAAGAAGGGTGCGATAAATTCTGCACCTTTTGCGTGGTGCCCTACACAAGAGGAGCTGAATATTCCCGCCCTGTGGAACAAATTGTAACCGACGCCAAAAAACTAATCGGCCAAGGCGTAAAAGAACTCACCTTGCTGGGCCAAAACGTAAACGCCTATCACCGCCAAGGCCTTGATGGGCAAGATTGGTCTTTGGCCAAACTGCTTGATGAGCTGAGCAAACTATCAGGCTTGCAACGGTTGCGCTACACCACCAGCCATCCCAACGATATGCAAGATGATCTTATAGAGGCTCATCGCGATAACGAGCTGCTCATGCCCTATTTGCATTTGCCGTTTCAATCTGGTTCTGACAAAATTTTAAAAGCCATGAATCGACGCCACACCCGTCAAGAGTATATCGACCTTGTCGACCGTATCAGACAGGCCCGGCCTGATATGGCGCTGTCAACTGACATCATTGTCGGCTTTCCTGGTGAGACAGATCAAGATTTTGAAGATACGATGAACCTGGTTGAAACCATTGGCTATGCCAGTGCCTATTCCTTTAAATACAGCCCACGTCCCGGAACACCCGGTGCTGAAATGGAAGATCAAATCGAAGAACAGGTGAAAAAAGATCGCTTAAGCCTTTTGCAAAAACAGCTCACCAAACAGCAAAAAACCTTTAATCAAAGCAAAATAGGCCAGGAAATGCCGGTTTTGCTTGAAAAACCAGGCCGTCATGCGGGCCAACTCATTGGCCGCTCACCTTTTTTACAAGCCGTGCATCTTGATGGACAAGATGCTAACATTGGCGATATGGTAATGGTAAAGGTGACAGAGGCAACGTTAAATAGTCTGCAAGCTGTCATGAAACCATCATCTTTAACCGCCACAACAGCGGCTTAAAACAAAAGGGTTAATTTGTAGACAGATTAAAAGGGAGCACGGGTTTGGGGGCACACTCAAGGTCAAGCCAAGATAAACAGACGTCAAAATCAAAACATCACAGCCAAACCATTTCATTTGAAGATAATCGCTTGCTGGCCAGTTTGCTCGGCGAGTTTGATAGCAACTTGGCCATTATAGAGGAACGTCTCAATGTTGAAGCGGTTGTTCATGGCAACATCATCACGCTTGAAGGCTCTGCTGATCAATGCGACATGGCCAAAGAGGTGCTGGACCATCTTTATGGCCGCATTGCCAAAGGCGATGACCTGACCCCAGGCGATATTGACGGTGCCATCCGCCATGCCCAAAGCGCAGATGGCTTAAAACAGCCAGCCACAGCAAAAAGCAAAAATGGCAAAGACAGCCAAAAGTCAAAAGACAATGGCCAAGCCCAAATCCGCACCCGCAAAAAACACATCACCGCCAGAACCCCGCGCCAAAGCACGTACATTCGCGCGATAGAGCAAAGCGACCTGGTCTTTGGCATTGGCCCAGCGGGCACAGGCAAAACCTACATTGCCGTTGCCGCTGCCGCTTCTGCGTTAGAGCGCGGCGCAGTGGAACGTATCATCCTGTCACGTCCAGCTGTTGAAGCTGGCGAACGCCTAGGCTTTTTACCAGGCGATATGCGCGATAAAGTCGACCCCTATTTGCGCCCGCTCTATGACGCGCTTTATGACTGCCTGCCAGCTGAACGAGTGGAAAAAGAAATTGAAGCAGGCACCATAGAAATCGCCCCGCTCGCCTTTATGCGCGGCCGCACCTTGGCCTCAAGTTTTGTGATTTTAGATGAAGCTCAAAACTGCACCTCCATGCAAATGAAAATGTTCCTGACCAGACTGGGCGAAAATTCCAAAATGGTTGTCACTGGCGACCCGAGCCAAGTGGATTTGCCCCCAGGCCAGAAGTCTGGCCTATCAGAAGCGGTAAAGCTGTTGTCTGGTGTTGACGAGATTGAAAAAATCATTTTCCAAGGCGAAGATGTGGTGCGCCGCGCTTTGGTTGCAAAAATTGTTGCTGCCTATGACAAATATGCAGATGGTGACTAAGCCAGTGTCCACAAACAAGTCTGAAAATGATCAAGCGACCCAATCATCCCCCTATTGGGAGTATCAAAGCCAACAAGGTCACAGCCTTGAAATGATATTGGAAGATAAAGCCTGGCTGTCTCTTAAGTCAGGTGAGGGGCAAACCGTCTTTGACGATAGTGCCAAAGCAGGCCTTTTGGCGCTGGATCAAAAGGCCGTAGAAACGGCTCTAAACAATGCCTCAAAATCACCACACCGTCTTGCTGTGGTGGTGTTAAGCAATGATCAAACAGTGCAAGACTTAAACAAAACCTACCGGGGCAAAGACAAACCAACCAATGTTCTCTCCTTTCCAAGCAATGAAAGTTTACAAGAAATGCAAGGGCCTATTCATGTAGGAGATATCATTTTAGCTTATGAAACGATAATAAATGAAGCAAAAAGGGACAAAAAACCCATAAAACAACATTTTTCTCATCTTGTTATTCACGGTGTGTTACATCTTTTAGGCTATGATCATGAACATGAAACGCAAAGCAAAGTAATGGAAACACTTGAAAGTAAGCTAATGAACGAGCTAGCTTACGAAAATCCGTATCTTTAAACAGGTAAAATAATTTTACAAACACGCAAACCATATTGAAAGAATGAACGACACTATCAAACAAGACAACCTCAGCACGTCTGAAATAAGTGAAGCTGAAGACCCTGAACCGAAACCTGCATCGGCATGGGACCATATAAAAAACGCTTTATTTAAAGAGACATCAAACGATGATCTCCGCGATCAACTGGAAGAAGCCGTCGGCCATAATGGGCAAACCAGCACCAGCTTTTCCGAACAAGAGCGCATGATGATCGCAAACATTTTGCGTTACGGGGCCTTAAGGGTTGAAGACGTCATGGTGCCGCGCGCAGACATTCAAGCCATTGACGAAAATGCCAGCCTGGAAGAACTGTTGGTAAAATTCCAACAAGTCGGTCATTCACGCCTTCCTGTTTATCATGACACACTTGATGACCCCACAGGCATGGTTCATGTAAAAGATTTGCTAAGCTGGATTTCCGATCATCGGGCAACTGAAAAACACTCAAGCCAAGAAACAACCATCGGTTTAAAAGTCATTGCAGGGGGCATGGACCCTGCAAGCAATGGGGCTGACAAAGTTAAGGAAGTTGGACGAGAGGACTATAATCAAGTTCAGTCAGATTTTTCATTAACGATCAAACAAACCAAATTGTTGCGAAAAGTTCTGTTTGTCCCCCCTTCAATGCCAGTTATGAACTTACTGCTACGCATGCAATCCACCCGTGTTCATCTGGCTTTGGTTGTGGATGAATATGGCGGCACAGACGGCCTTGTTTCAATCGAAGATCTGGTTGAAGAAGTCGTTGGCGAGATCGAAGATGAGCACGATGAGGCCAATGGCAAACTCATGTCTGGTTCACTAGAAAAAGGCATCATTGCTTCTGCCCGCCTGCCAATCGAAGAGTTGGAACAAGAGCTCAACATAGATTTGTTCGCCAATGAAGAGCGTGATGATGATATTGATACGCTTGGCGGTTTGGTTTTTTCATTAGCCGGGCGTGTTCCTGTTCGCGGTGAGGTAATCACTCATCCGTCAGGTCTTGAAATTGAAGTTCTAGTCGCCGACCCTCGCCGCATTAAAACTTTAAAAATTTTAAAAAAATAGTTTTCTCAAAATGCAATACTTGTCAACAGGACCTAAGGTTCAGGCTCGCCAATGATAACGTTTTGCCCTATAAAATCGCTCTCTAAAGCCAAACGATTTGGTTTGTCAGTTCTTTGTGGGGCCATAAGCACTTTGGCGATGCCGCCCCTATTTTTATGGCCAATTTTATTTTTAACCCTGCCAATTATGGTCAGGTTAATTGACATAGCTGTTGATAACTTCACTCCTACCCAGACCCACAGTTTTAAACACGACAAAAGCTTAAAAGCCGCCCTTTATGGCTTTGGTTTCGGCTTTGGTTACTTCTTTTTCTCACTCTATTGGATTGGCTCTTCCTTTTTGGTTGAAGCGGATAAATTTGCCTGGGCTCTGCCCTTTGCAGTCACCATTCTGCCAGCAGGTCTCAGCTTATTTTACAGCCTAGCGTTTGCTGTATGTGCTTGGGTCTGTCCAAAAGGGCCTGAACGTCTGATTATTTTTGCTCTGGCTATGTTTGCCGCCGATTGGCTGCGCGGCCATATCTTAACGGGCTTTCCTTGGAACTTGTTAGGCCACAGCCTAACCGGTAATGAGGCAATGATGCAGTCGGTTAGTTTCTTTGGGCTTTACGGCCTAACAGCCATAGCCTGTTTAATCTTTGCCAGCCCTGCCAGCCTTTATTGCCGCCAACAAAAGCAATATAGCATTTGGGCGAAAGGATCTGGATTTGGGCCCGTGCTCATCGCGTTGTTGAGCCTGCCTGCCATAGCCCTTTTAGGGCAAGCACGTCTATCCCATTATGGACCAACACAATTTGTTACAAATTTAGAGTTGATCTTGGTGCAACCCAACATCCCACAAGTCGAAAAGGTCAACCCCAATTTGCGTCTCACAGCTTTTCAAAAAACGTTTGATCTGACAGCAAAGAATATAAAAAACGGCAAAAACAATAAGTTAATTATATGGCCTGAAACCGCAGTCCCTTATGCATTGAACAAAAGCCCGGTTCTAAAAAACAAGTTAGCCAGCCTTTTATCCCCTTCAGATCAACTAATTACAGGCGCCTTCAGGGTTGTGGATGAAAATCAAAACAGCAAAGAAAAACAACAATCATTAGAAGTCTATAACAGTCTTTATGTTCTAAACAATAAAGGCCACATAACTGCGCGATATGACAAACATCATCTTGTTCCCTTTGGTGAATATTTGCCCTTCCCGGGCCTTCTTAAAGCCATTGGATTTAAAGCCTTGGTAAGATTGCGCGGCGGCTTCACAAAGGGCCAAAAACCATATGCTTTGTCCCTTAAAAATACGCCTCACTTTTTCCCCTTCATTTGTTATGAAGCGATATTTCCTGACAAAACCGACCATCAAATGACCCAAGCAAAATGGTTTTTGAATATTTCCAATGATGGATGGTTTGGTCAAACAGTGGGCCCTTATCAACACGCTCACATGGTAAGATTACGCACACTTGAAACAGGGCTGCCAATGGTTCGTGTCGTAAACGGTGGCATCACAGCAGTATTCGATGGCTTAGGGCGAATACAGATTAAATCTCGCCTTAACGAAGCAAAATTCATCACAACAAAATTACCACAAGCTATTCATATGGAAAAAACTTCATTTAATAGATTTTTGACCACCATATTAATAATAATATGCTCTTACACATTAATCAGTATGATGAAATTTTTTGACAAACGTGATGAAATTCACTAGCTAGATATTCATTATGTATTGAGGGTCTAATTTTTATGATAAAAAAAGGCTGAATTGTTAAGGATTGATTTTTTTTAATTAATTTCCCAAAAATCATCTGATCGTGACCAATCAAAATTGTTTATTCTTTAACAAACAGCTCATACCAAGCAATTGTCTTTGTCTTTTAATTAATAATGAAATTTATAACTTAATTACCAGAATTAATAATATATTTTTAGAATAATCAGTTAACAAATGATCTGATAATGAAAATGAAAAACTAAATTTTTTGTTTCAGGTTTATTATAGAAAATAACACGTTTTATTTAAATTTTGAGATCAAAAATCTAAAATGATTTCAATTTTATGAGCAAATTGCACTAAATTCATTTAGTAAGGAATGATTCAGGTCATCATGAATACTATGTCTCAAGATAATAATAACATTCAAACAAGAAAACCCAATCCAATCGATGTTCATGTTGGCGGAAGAATACGTTTACGCCGTATGATGAGTGGATTAAGCCAAGAACGGCTTGGTGAACAGATGGGTCTGACATTTCAGCAAATCCAAAAATATGAAAAAGGGGCCAACCGTGTTGGCGCAAGCCGCCTGTTTCAACTTGCTCAAGTTTTAAAAGTCCCTGTTTCATACTTCTTTGATGACCTTGAGAGCGATCATGACAATCTCCAACCAGCAGGGTTTGCCGAACCAAATTCACAAGATTTTGTTTTAGAGTTTTTAAATTCAAGAGAAGGCTTAGAACTCAACCGCGCTTTTGTAAAAATTCAAAACCCGCAGGTTCGTCGCCGTATTTTGGATTTAATTAAAAGTTTGTCAGAAGACTCCCCAAGCCCTTAAAGATTCAAAACCATTGAGATAAAAAGATTCTTAAAAAAACTGCTTGACCAATGAAGGGCCAGTCTGCCAAAAGTCAGCTTTAAATTTTGTGCTTAATTTATTCATCAATGAAATTAAGCACGGTTAAGAGTAGGCTTATTCTATCTTGGGGAGTTTGCGCCGAATGCGTCAAAATTACTTATTCACTAGTGAATCCGTTTCAGAAGGTCACCCTGATAAGGTATGTGATCGCATCTCAGACGCCATCGTTGATACTTATCTCGAAAAAGAGCCTGATAGCCGCGTTGCCGTTGAAACCATGACCACCACCAACCGCGTTGTCTTGGCTGGTGAAGTGCGCGGAGACAGCTCAATCACCAAAGATACGTTGGAACAAGTCGCCCGACGCGCCATAAAAGATATTGGCTATGAACAAGATGGGTTCCATCACGCCAATGCTGCGGTGGAAGTTCATGTACACGAACAATCTGTTGACATTGCCCAAGGGGTCGATAGCTCTGGCAATAAAGATGAAGGCGCAGGCGATCAAGGCATCATGTTTGGCTATGCATGCAAAGAAACAGATGTTCTTATGCCAGCCCCCATTCATTTTTCTCATAAAATCTTACAAAACATGGCCAAAGCCCGCCATGAAGGCGCAGCCCCAGAATTTGGCCCAGACGCCAAAAGCCAGGTGACGCTGGCCTATGAAAATGGCAAGCCAGTAAGAGCGACCTCTGTGGTCGTATCCACACAACATTCAGAAGGCACAGACCAAGCCGCCCTGCGCGAAAAAGTGCGCAGCTTTGTTGAAGATGTGTTGCCCTCTGGTTGGATGTGCCCGGATGACGAATTTTACGTTAACCCAACAGGCCGGTTTGTGATTGGCGGGCCTGATGGGGACGCAGGCCTGACAGGCCGCAAAATCATTGTTGACACATATGGTGGTGCAGCCCCGCATGGTGGCGGTGCTTTTTCTGGCAAAGATTCCACCAAAGTTGATCGCTCAGCGGCTTATGCTGCCCGTTATTTGGCCAAAAATGTCGTTGCCGCTGATCTGGCAGACAAATGCACTTTGCAATTGTCATATGCCATTGGCGTTTC
>JANQQH010000265.1 GCA_028285025.1 Hyphomicrobiaceae bacterium
TTTGAAATTGTTTACAATGAGCTAAGAGGGTCCCCTGGCAAAGATACTGTAAGACTATCCTACCTCACCTCAGGCCTGAACAAAGCAACATTTTATCGCGGCCTGAGAAATCTACTTGATAATGGCTTTTTATATCGCAGCCCTTTTGATGGGACTTTCTTTGTCAACATCCGCTATATGTTCAATGGCGATCGTCTGGCCTTTGTCAAAGCCTATTCTGTCAAAGGAACCAAGGCACAAGGTGAGTTACCCCTTGAACAACCAGCCTTAGAAAATCAGTCCGAATAATTTGTAAAAAGTCGAACAGTCGACTTTACACATAATTACAAAATCGATTTATCGCTTTTGCGACTTTTGGAGCGTTCCGCCTAAAAGTGGGTACCGGTTTTAGGAAAAAAGGAACGCTTAAACAAAAAGATAGAGCATTTCTTTGAATTTACCTAAAAGCGGAATGCTCTAGAAACTGCGCTTTTTTAACTTTCCGATTTTTTACATGGAAACTCTCGTTCCAAAATCTTAGCAATAACTTCAGCCATATTGTTTCCATTTGAGGCACATTGCACTTTAATGCGTGTGTGCAGTTCAACAGGAACAGGAACCGTTAAACGTTTCATAGGCACCTCTTCTTTGACCTCTTTGCCATTGACCCAATCTTCAACTTTGCTCATGCCGCAACCCTTTCTTGTATTTTTTGAAGTTCTTTACAAAGTCTGGTGATTTCAAGTTGAGCCGTGCGCCCGTCCTCCATCTCAAACACGGTCTTGCCATCTTCGACACATTCAGCATAAATCACCCGCTGGTGAATGGCTGTCTCAAGCACTGGAAACTCTTGACTAGCAAATTCCTTAGCAACCTTGCGCCCAATCACTGTATTTGTAATTTTACGACTAATCACAAAAGCCGCGTTGAGGTTTGGATGAAATTGCCTGGCTTCACTTAATAGCTGTGTCACATCCTGGCAGGCCCATATATCCAACTTTGAGGGTTGCACTGGCATCAACACCAGCTCACTGGCCAGAATACAAGACCGCATCAGCTCATTATTGCGCGGTGCCCCATCAATAATTACCCGATCATAGCCCTGTGCCAATTCTGGTAAATCTTTATGTAAATTAGGCACGGCCTTACCAATAACAGAAAAGGGGCAAGGGTCTTCACGCTCTGCACTCCACGCCAGAGCAGAGCCTTGCGGATCTGCATCAACGAGCAAAACCCGCTCGCCAGCTTTGGCAAAATACTCAGCCATATTTAAAGAGAGCGTCGTCTTGCCAACACCACCCTTTTGTTGGAGCACCCCGATTATTCGACAATCTGTGTTTTCCAAAAATCGTACTTTCACATTTTTACAAACTCATTTTCGCGACAAGTCGCAAAGTCGATTATGCGCAAATGTATTTTTGTGACAAATCCACCAATCGAAAAGACACAAAGATATGTGATAAAATTATCTAAGAGAGAAGGGGCTAGAAATTAGCAGCAAAATTTTGTAGCTTAGAAACACGGACAATCTTGCGCAAAAACACCCAAGATTTCCTTTCAAACTTGTAGCTATTTTGTAGCTATTGAAAAAATGAACTTTTTGGAAAAAAGCTTAAGTGATTGAAAAGATTGGTAGCGGAGGAGGGACTTGAACCCCCGACACGCGGATTATGATTCCGCTGCTCTAACCAGCTGAGCTACTCCGCCATAAAGGTGAGATCGCCTTCATCATTAAACGATAAAAACAATAAGACATTCAAAACAATAAGACTTTAAAAACTTTAAGACTTGGCTTTTAAAAAGGAAACCGCCTCCCGTCAAGCGGCAACCATCATTTTGAAGAAGAAAAATTTTAAAATGCCTTAAAAGCTAAAAGTTTAAGGGGTTAAGGGTTCACCACGACTTCTGGCTGATATACCTCTCTTGAGGTAGACCGAGACCGAGACAAGGCAAGTTTTGGTGCCGCGCCCTTGTTAAACCGTAACATTGTGAATAATCCCATTGGTCTTAACGAACGACGCTCAATTAATTC
>JANQQH010000272.1 GCA_028285025.1 Hyphomicrobiaceae bacterium
TTAACTCTCTTGATGGGGAGCCGGTGAAAAAACTGGTGGACGAGCGCCCCTATTTTGGCTTTACGCGTATTCCGCGCGGGACATATTCAACCGTTAACGAGGATGTGGTGACGTTTGGGGTGATGGCGACTTTGGTGACGCGGGCTGACCAACCAGACGATGTTGTTTACGCTTTGGTCAAGTCTGTGTTTGAAGGGCTGGAAGATATGAAGCGCTATCACCCGGTGTTTAAAACGCTTGAAGCTAAGTTAATGATTTCTAATGGCCTTTCTGCACCTCTTCATCCTGGGGCTGTGAGATATTACAAAGAGCAAGGGTGGGTCAAGTAAGAGGGAAATTTGTTCGATTCTGACTCCCCTTAACTTCCATGATAAGACTTTCGCACTTTAAAACCCCATGTCAAGGGTTGCACAAGCTCTAACGAGCCCTTGACATGGGGGTTTAAAATGCAAAAATCTCACCATGGAATGTAAGGGGAAAATCAAAGGTTACTTTGGGAGAATTTATGAGTGGGAGTGAGGGGGCTGTTGAGGCAGCTTTAAAGCGTGAGCAGGGGGATTTTCAGCTCATTCGCCCTTTTGGGATTGTTGTGGCTAGCCTTGCGTTTGTGTGGGCTTTGTTTCAGCTATGGATTGCCTCTCCTCTTCCCTTTGTTTTGGAAACGGGTTTGCCAACTGGCATTTCTGTGCGCGGTATTCATCTTGCCTTTGCTTTGGCGCTTTGTTTTTTGTGCTTTGCACCGCTTACCTTGCCCGGCGGGGGGCAAAGGCCATCGGTTTTCTCTCTAATTCTTGGGGTCCTGGCGGTCAGTGCGGCGCTTTACGTCTGGTTTAATTATGACGCGATAGCTAGCCGGGCTGGTTTAATTGCTCGTTGGGAAGTTTTTGGGGTTTCCGTTCCTTATGAAGCGGTGATTGGCTGGGTTGGTTTGGCGCTGTTGCTAGAAGCGACAAGACGGGCTGTGGGTTTGCCGCTTGCCATCGTTGCGTTTGTGTTTTTGCTTTATTCGTATTTCGGGCCCTATATGCCGGATCTTATTTCGCACAAAGGGGTCTCGCTTACCGGGCTTGCCAATTATCAATGGCTTACAGATCAGGGCGTGTTCGGCATTCCGATTGATGTGGCGGTGCGGTTTATCTTTTTGTTTGTGGTGTTTGGGGCGTTGCTGGACCGGGCAGGCGCCGGGCAATTTTTTATGGATTTGGCGCTTGCCTTGGTGGGGCGCTATCGCGGCGGGCCTGCGAAAGCGGCGGTGCTTGCCTCTGGCATGACAGGGATGGTCTCTGGCTCTTCCATTGCCAATACGGTGACCACAGGCACGTTCACCATCCCCTTAATGAAACGAACCGGCCTTTCGCCAGAGCGGGCAGGGGCGATTGAGGTTGCCGCTTCGGTAAACGGCCAGATCATGCCACCGATTATGGGGGCAGCTGCCTTTGTCATGGCTGAGCTGTTGGCCATTAGCTATTTCGATGTGATCACCCATGCGTTTATACCGGCGGTTATTTCCTATATTGCCTTGTTTTATATTGCTGATTTGGAAGCTCAAAAACTGGGGTTAAAACCAGCTGTCAAAGAACGGGGTGCGGCGGCTTGGAGCTTGTTAAAGGCCCAAGGGTATTACATTTTGCCGTTGGTGGTGCTTGTTTATTTGCTGGTTGGTGCGCGCATGACAACCGGGGCGGCGGTGTTTTGGGCGATTGTGTTTTTAATGGGCCTCTTGCTTATACGCGAGGTTTATAAGGCAGGGCGCGATTTAAAAGCTGGGGTTTTCTCAGCCGGACAGATCATTGTTGAAGGGCTTGTTCAGGGTGCCAAGAATATGGTGTCGGTGGCGATTGCTTTGGCCGCAGCCGGGATTATTGTGGGGGCTGTGGGGCAATCAGGGCTTTCAAATGCGCTATCAAGTATTGTTGAAACTTTGGCGATGGGCAATATTTATTTGTTGCTGATTTTGGTGGCGTTGCTGTGTTTGATTTTGGGCATGGGCTTGCCAACAACGGCCAACTATCTGGTGGTGGCAACCTTGATGGTGCCGGTGATTGCCAAAGTTGGCGCCTCTGTTGGGCTGGAAATTCCGTTGATTGCGGCGCATTTGTTTGTGTTTTATTTCGGCCTTATGGCGGATGTGACGCCGCCTGTGGCGCTATCTGCCTATGCGGCGGCTGGCATTTCTAAAGGGGATCCTTTAAATACAGGCTTTACAGCCTTTTTCTATTCTATCCGCACAGCGATTTTGCCGTTCGTATTTATTTTCAATCTTGATTTGTTGTTGCTGAATGTCACGTCCTTTTGGGAAGCTTTGTTGATTTTTGTCGCGTCTTTGGCAGCCATTCTTGCCTTTACCTCACTCACCTTCAGATGGCTTATGGGGCCGCTTAACTGGCTACAAATGGGGCTGATTGGCTTAGCTTGTTTTGCGCTGCTGCGCCCTGATTTTATTATGGATAAGGTGGCTGAACCGTTTCAGCCTGTGGCGCTGGTCAAACTTGAAAAAGGTATTGAGACATCAAGAGTTAGTTTGCAGGTAAAACAATTGCGAACCCAGCAAACACAGTGGATTTCTCTGGCTTTGCCACAAGAGCAAAAAGGGCCAGTTGATTTTAAAGCGCTGGGTATTACGGCTGCCCCTGTAAGAGATGGGGCGTTTCGTGTGGCAACGTTAAACTTTGCAGGCGTTGCGAAAAAGGCGGGTGTTAATTTTGGGGATGTGATTGTCGCAGCTAAAGTGCCCAATCAAGATCGGTTGTCACCTAAATGGCTTTATCTGCCAGCGCTTATGCTTTTGTTGATTATAGGCGCTTGGCAATGGAATCTTATGCAGCTAAGTCTTTTACGTCTTGGACAGAACCGTCTTCGTTAAGGCGGTAGATGATGGGCTCGCCAGTGGCAATCTCGCGCTTCATGATGTCTTCAGGCGATAAGTTTTCAAGCTGCATCACCAAAGCCCGCAAGCTGTTGCCGTGGGCTGCCACAATGATGTTTTTGCCTGCTTTGTAGTCTGGCCAGATCACTTCATTGTAGTATGGGAGCACGCGGTCTCTGGTGTCTTTTAAGCTTTCTCCACCAGGAGGGGGGATGTCATAAGACCGGCGCCAGATATGAACTTGCGCTTCGCCCCACTTTTCACGCGCATCGTCTTTGTTTAGGCCAGCAAGGTCACCGTAATCACGCTCATTCAGGGCTTGGTCTTTGATGGTTTTCAAGCCTTCTTGGTCCAGTTCGGTTAGCATAAGATTGAGAGTGCGCTGGGCGCGGCCCAGATCGCTTGTATAGGCAATGTCGAAGCTAAGACCTTCTGCTTTGAGCCGTTTTCCTGCATCAATGGCTTCGGCAACGCCTTTTTCAGTGAGGTCCGGGTTTTTCCAGCCAGTGAAAAGGTTTTGCTTGTTCCATTCGCTTTGGCCATGTCGTACCAATACCAGGTGGTTGTCCATGATTTTTTCCTTACCAATTTGCACTTTTATGAAGCGCTTTTGTCTAGTTTCTTTATATTTTTTTGATTAAAGGCTTAAAATATCAGCCATTGAATAAAGGCCAGGGGCTTTATCTTGCCCCCATAGGGCGGCTTTGACCGCGCCATTGGCGAAAATGCCGCGGTCATCAGCTTTGTGGGTTAGCTCTATACGCTCACCAGGGCCGGCAAAAATAATGGTGTGATCACCAGCAACTGAGCCGCCTCGAAGTGTTGCAAAGCCTATGTCGCCGTCTTGGCGCGGGCCTGTGAGGCCGTCTCTGACGCGAACGGACTTTTCTTCCAGCCCAACGTTGCGCCCTTCAGCAGCAGCAGCGCCAAGCATTAAGCTGGTGCCAGAGGGGGCATCAACTTTGTGCTTGTGATGCATTTCAACAATTTCAATGTCAAAGCTTTCATCTAATGTAGAGGCAACTTTTTTTGTCAATGCTGCCAGTAGGTTCACCCCTAAGCTCATATTGCCTGCTTTGATAATGCGCGCATGACGGCTGGCAGCCTCTAGCTTTTCTTCATCTTCTGGCGAAAAACCGGTGGTGCCAATCACATGCACGATGCGGGCTTGGGCAGAAAGCTCTGCAAATTTTAGTGTGGCCGCTGGGCTGGTGAAATCTAAAATGCCATCCACTTTGGTGAATAGATCAATCGGGTCCTCTTGAACGGAAATCCCAAGCGCTGGTACGTTGTTAAGTGTGCCGATGTCTGTGCCGATGGCTGGTGAGCCAGGCATTTCTGTTGCGCCTGCTATCTCAGTATCTGGATGGTTGAGGGCTGCCATGGTGAGCTCTTTGCCCATGCGGCCACTGGCCCCCATTACTGCTAATCGCATTTTGGTCATTGTTGGCCCTTTTGCTTGTCAGTTTGTTCTTTTAAGCGTCTAAAGCTGTTTGAATATAAGCCTTGGCTTCATCAGCCCCCTCAAATCCAACAATTTCAACCCACTTTTCAGACTCAAGATCTTTATAACGCTCAAAAAAGTGAGAGATCTGGCTCAGGCGAATTTCAGGGATGTCAGTGATGGTTTTGACATTGTCATACATCGCTGTGACGCCGTGCGCTGGCACTGCAATGACCTTTTCGTCCATGCCGGCTTCATCTTTCATGCGCAAAATGCCAATGGGGCGGCAATTAATAACACATCCTGGAATGAGGGGACGGTTGTTGCAAACCAATACGTCAATGGGATCACCATCATCAGACAGTGTGTGAGGGATAAACCCGTAATTACCTGGATAGCGCATGGAGGTGTATAAAAACCGGTCAACGAACATGGTGCCTGAAGCTTTGTCCATCTCATACTTTACCGGTTCACCGCCGATTGGCACTTCAATAATCACATTAATGTCTTCAGGGGCGTTATTGCCAATCGGGATTTCATCTATCCGCATTGCGATAGGGTCCTTATCATGGTTGGCCGGTTGCTTGATTTTTAGCAAAAGCTTATGTTTTTGAAGCAGCGGCTTTGTCTTTAAGTTCTTCTTCCTTGGGTTCTAGGCCGGAGTTGGGCTGGCGACAACCCCTAATCGATAAGAAAAATGCGATAAAAGGTCTAAATTTAAAAAAATGTTGTTAGGATTTTTTCATGATTAGATATTTGGTCTTATGTTTTACCCTTTTTTGTTTCCAAGCTCACATGTGAAGGCTCAATCCAAAAGCGTTTATACTGATTTGAATCTGAATTTCTGCCCTGTCATTGATCAGGCTGAGGAAGGGGATGGCGAATGGGTTGTGATGCGGTGTTCTGGTATAAACGGGATGCCGGTTGTTGTGGCTGAAGCTGATTTGCGGTTTTCGTTGGGGTATGGTGCAAATGGGCGGGTAAGCGCGGAGTTAGTCCTTTTTTAGCTTCACGGGCGATGGCAGCGAAGCTGCCGCCCTCCGCTGGGCAGCGCTAAGCGCTGACGGCCGTTCGGCCTACGTTTTTCGTCTTCAGCTGATTGATAGTTTGTCGGAGAATATCTTTTTAGATGCGGGTTAGATGCGGGAATATTTTGAAAATCTTCTCCAAAACAAGCGATTGAAATGTTTCCTACCAGGGCAACTTCAATTGGGGTGCGCCCGAAAGGAGAAGTTTTGGAAATTTATGCGCCTTTTGGGTTGGAAGATTTATGGGCCTTGAAGGTGGGGCCGAATAAGGTTTTGGTTTCTCAAGCCGTTCATGAGCAAAAGATTAAACGCTGGCAGGGGCTGTGGCCAAAGCTTGAATGTCAGGCTTGGTGATTAGAGTTTGACGTTTATTACTTATGAGCCACTTTGGTTTTCACAGGAGCGCGGCGCATGATATCGTCGATGCGCATGCGTTCTTTTTGGAAATCTGCGAGCAGCTTGCCGCGCAGTTGGCGCCCGCGGGGCACGTGGATGCGCATGGGGTTTACGTGGCGGTTATTGACTAGGATTTCGTAGTGCAAGTGCGGTCCGGTTGAGCGGCCTGTTGAGCCAACATAGCCGATGATTTGACCTTGGCGCACTTTCACGCCTGTTCGAATGCCTTTGGCAAAGCGAAGCATATGGGCATAGGCCGTTTTATAACCGTTGGCATGTTTGATGCGCACATAATTACCGTAACCTGAATAATGGCGTTTGGCGGCTTCAATGCGGCCATTGCCGGCAGCTAAAATTGGGGTGCCTGGTTTGGCAGCCCAATCAATACCTTTGTGCATTTTGCGGCGTTTTAATATTGGATGTACACGCATGCCATAGCCTGAGGTAAAGCGCGCACCGCCCCCACGTACAGGTTTGCGCATTAAGAATTTTTTGGCGTTGTCACCATTTTCATCATAATAATCAATTTCGCCATCAGGGGTGCGAAAGCGATAAAAACGGCGGGTTTCACCAGCTATTGTCACGGCTGTGAATAATAGGGCGCCAAGATTACTTTTTTCTCCTGGCTTTCCATCTTGTAAATCAAAAAATAATTCAAATCCATCACCTGGGCTGACCCGTTGTTTGAAATCAGAATCATAAGCATGGATCCGCAAAATTTTCATAATGTGATCTTGGCTCATGTTTTGTTTTAAAGCGGCTTGATAAAAACTTTTATAAAGGCTGGAGCGTTTTGTGCTGTTTTTGGCGGCTAGTTGTTCAAGCAGTGCGGAATGAGCGCCATGATTGCTGGCGATAAATTCACCGGCTGCGTTGCGTGCAACAGAGACAAGATGAAGGCCGCTTGCATAAATGCTTACTCGTACCAGGTCCATTTCATTTAATTGGGTTAGTGAAGGGGTTAGCATTAAATGAAGTTCTTGTCCGGCCTTGATGTTGTTGGCCGAAAAAATGGTTTCCATAGATTCTGCTATGGCGGGAGTTTGCCAGTCGCTTACTTTTAGTTTGGCAAGAATGGTGGCAAGGGTGTCTTTTGGGCCAACTGCAACAATGTGGTTTTCTAATCCTTCGATTGATTCGCTATCGGGTATGATGATTGATTTTTCAATGATGGATGTGTTTTTTAGATTGGCCTCGTCTGCAATATCTTTTTTTGTTTCTTCGTCTGCTTGGC
>JANQQH010000276.1 GCA_028285025.1 Hyphomicrobiaceae bacterium
CCAAAGCTCACTTCGCGGCCCAATGAGCGGCGCGAGGCCACAGCAAAAACTTTATCAACTGGAAATTGACGTTCATCCAGTATAGCTAACATTTCCCGGCCCACATTTCCTGTGGCACCAACAATGGCGACATTGTATCCCATTTAACATCTCATTTATTGAAAAGAAGCGAAAATCGCTGTTTACATTTATAATGGGCCTAAAACCCTTTAAGCAGAACGTTCTACTGCCAATCAGCTTACTTGTCTATAAAACTTTCAATTTAAAGAGCCTAATTTAAATAGCTGATAAAAGCATATCTTAAGTAATCATCAAGGTGACAGTGACAATTTCAGCCATCAAAAACCCAAAAACGATGCCAAAACTCAGAGCACCAATTTGTGCTCTATACTCTGGGATAGAGCCTTTAAACCACAGCCAAAATCCAAACGCGACCAAAATTAATAAGGAGGTAAGGGTATAAATAATAGTAGCGAGGCCTCCATAAAGCTGATTAAGCAATAAAAGAGGAATTAAAGCAAAAACAACCACCAACTGCAGACAAGAGAAGAAAACAAAACTTTGTCGAGAAAACATAGGATATAACTTTTCTATTACAAACTATAACGCATCAAAGAAATTAAATAGCACTTATTTAACGGCCGATTGGGGCAAATTTTCTTCGCAAGGTTGCTCTTCAGATATTTTACGAATGCTTGGTTTGCCGAACAAAAACCCTTGTAAATAATTGACCCCAGCCTTTTCTAAGAAGCTAGCTGTGTCTTCATCATGAACCCATTCAGCAACGGTTTTCAGGTTAAATGATTTTGCCAAATTCACTAAAGAGCAAACAAAGATTTGATCAGCTTTTGAGGTTGCAATTTCTTTGACAAAGTCACCGTCAATTTTAACCACATCAACATCTAAAATACGCAAATTTTTATAAGAAGAATATCCAGCGCCAAAGTCATCAATGGCGACACTGCAACCCAAATCACGTAGACTAGAAACAAAGCTAGCGGTCTCTTCAATATCACGAATGGCCACAGTTTCGGTAATTTCGACCATCAAGCGTTCCATTACACTGCGTTCACGGCCAGCCCGTGCGCGCATAACAATTAACCAATTAGGATCACCCGTTGTCAGACTAGAAACGTTCAACGTGAGTTTTAAATCAGGATCTTGCTTTAAAAGATCAATGGCCAGTTCTAGGGTGCGATAATCGATCAAACGGCAAAGGCCTAGCTTCTCTGCGACAGGAAAAAACTCTCCTGCTGAAATGATTTCACCATTAGCGCATTCCATAACCAACAAGCATTCATGATGCACTGTTTTACGCGTCTTAGCACAAACAATCGGTTGCAAAGACAAATGCATGCGTCCTTCGTTCAAAGCAGAAATAATTTCATCAGAAATTTGCAAATTACGTTTACGGTTCACTTCACGCTCAGAAGAATATTCATAAACCACATAGCTGTTGGTTGATTTGCGTTTGGCATGATCTAATGACTCAAGTGATCTAGACACAGCCTCTTGCGCATTACCAGCAAATTGCGGCATCACCACACCGCCCATGGTCAGAGTAACCGGCACAACACCTTGTGTGGTTTGAATAGGGGCGTCAGAAATGCTCGACAACAATCTTGCAGATGTGGTGTGCAATGCATCAGGCCCACAACGCGGTAAAATTAATCCAAATTTATTGGAAGAATATCTGCCAATAACATCATGTTTACGCAGCGCCTTAGCTAACTCATAGGCCACCCCAGCAATCACCTCGTCACCCAACTGATAGCCAAACGTGTCATTTATAACTGAAAGATTATCAATGGCTGCAATGACAAAAGAACAAAAGAGGTTATTTTTGCGTGCAGTAACAATATGGTCTTCTAGCGCCTGATGTAGTTTTAATCGATTTTTTTGGCCTGTTAATTCATCATGTTCGCTTAAATATTTCAGTCGCGCCACTTCAACACAATCAAGGTTATTCTCCATAACGGCTTGAAATGTGCTGTCAATCTCATCGCTGATATCAGCACCTGAAAGGGCCAATGGCGTACCTTCTCCAAGCACAGATTTTACAGCTTTAAGCTGTTCATTGGTTTCTTTATTTTTTTGTATCTGATCGCTAGAAGAGGCAACAGCCTGCTTCTCCTCAAACAGTTTCGCTTCCAAAGGAGGTATATTGGTATCTGGTTGAATAATTTGACTGCGAATATCTTTTTTATCTGCCACGAGTAAATCCTAACAACCATAAAAGCTGAAAAAAGATGAACGAGGGCGCCCCAAAACGCGCTTTCATCCCACGAATTGAGGTCATTGTCTCACAATCAAGTTTTTTGTTGGTTAATTTCGTTGCGAATGTGGCGCATAAATTGCGTTATTTACAAAGAAAAATGATTAAGTTTAAGTTCCATACACAAGAATGAGCCCCACATGACCTCAGCCACAACGAATCCAGAATACCCTATATTATCACAAAATACAGTAATGAGAGGTCAAAAAACATGTTCAAAGGGTTTTGAGAAAGGTGACACCAGTAAAGTAAGAAGCAAAAATATTATATCTTTTCAAGGGTATAAAGAATTTTCTTCATATAAAAACAAAACATATTTAGAAGAAAAGTATCTATTGATAAGGTCTTCAGACACAACACAAAGAACCATCACAGCCTATCAAAATACTTTAAAAACATATGCGCGCTGGGCCAGCCCGGTCAACAAAGCGATCAAACAGCTTTAAAGTCCAAAGATCAGCCAATTGTGTGTTGAATGCACCAAAAACGTTTCAAAATAGCTCATCTGGAAACGAAGTTGAATGAGATTACAAACCAAAAGAAAACGATGAATAGCTCTGCCCATTGTAGGGCTGGATCCTAGTGCGGTTTGACTGTTGGAAAAATCTAAAGCGCAATTAAAAAGACGGCGGAATAGCCCGTCAGACAA
>JANQQH010000277.1 GCA_028285025.1 Hyphomicrobiaceae bacterium
CGTTCTGCCATTGGCTATCGGCTGCTGGCTAATGCTTACGCTCAAAAACGCAATATTGCCCAAGCAGAGCTTGCTTCCGCCAGAGCTTATTTTTATGAAGGAAAGCTCTCTTTGGCCAAAAATCAAGCCGCCCGTGCCAAAAAGAAACTCAAAAGGGGTAGCCCAGGTTGGATTCAAGCTGATGATATTTTAACCTTCCAACCAAAACGATAACAAACGAACCAAAAATCTGCTAAGAAGCGACAAAATTTGTTTTGAACTTAAATAACGAATAAAACGACTAACAACGAACAACAATAAAGCTTTGGAGCTTATGTATGCCTTTTTTCTCAATCAATAAAATTTTTTTACCCTTGGCTACTCTTTGTTTAAGTGTCTCACTGATTGCAGCGCCTGGTTTTGCAAAATCATTTGACGAGGCAGAGACCAACGCCATTGAGCAAGTTGTAAAAGATTACCTTTTGAAAAACCCAGAGATTATCCGCGAAGCTTTACAAGAGCTGGAACGTCGTACAGCTGAAATTGAAAAACAACGTCAAAAGACACTCATTTCTGAAAATAAAGCTTTACTTCTAGATGAAAAATACAGCTTTTCCACTGGCAATAAAAAAGGCGATATAACCGTTGTTGAATTTTTTGACTATAACTGCCCTTACTGCCGCCAAGCTTTGAAAGATATAGTCAAATTGCTTGATGAGGACAAAAATGTACACGTTGTTTTGAAGGAATACCCTATTTTAGGTGAAGCCTCGCAAAAAGCTTCGTTAGCCGCGTTAGCCGCGCGCAAACAGGGAAAGTATATGGAATATCATCAGGCTTTGCTTAACGCTAAGGGGCGCATTAACGATAAGGCTATTGAGGATATTGCCAAGCAAGTTGCTCTTGATGTTAAAAAACTTAAAAAAGACATGGCGTCTGACGAGGTTAAAGGCGAGCTACAAAAGAATATTGATGTTGGCATTAAGCTGGGTATCAATGGGACGCCGACCTTTATCTTTAACGATCAGGTGATCCCGCAGGTTTTGCCATTTGATGCCATGAAAAGCCTAATCGCTAAAATTCGCAAAGCGAGTTAAGTTAAAGCAGACCATATGGCATTTTAGAACTTTGTAAAAACCGTCATAAATAACCATTCTATATTAAAAGGTGGAAATTTACCTTGTTTGGTTGTTTATAACCTTTATATTTTACAAACTGATTGAAATTTCCATGCCCCTTATCGTCCTTAACGTTCAGGCATCGTATCTATGGCAAAACCTATTTTTGTCCTCAGCGGACCCAATCTAAACCTTCTTGGTACCCGTGAGCCTGAAATTTACGGCAAAACGACCTTGAAAGACATTCATGACAGTTTAACGCGACAAGCTGCTAAGAGCCAGGTTGATCTCGTATGTTTTCAGTCAAATATGGAAGGTGATTTGGTTAACTGGATCCAGCAAGCTGGGCAAGAGGGGCAAGCCATCATCATCAATGCGGGGGCTTATACCCACACCTCAATTGCCATTGCCGATGCAATTAGAAGTATTGACATTCCCGTTATAGAAGTTCATTTGTCAAATATTTACCAAAGAGAAGAATATCGTCACCATTCCTATATATCGCCGCTGGCAAAAGGGCTAATATGCGGGTTTGGGGCAAAATCTTATGAATTGGCTTTGCAAGTGTTGCTTTTTGAGGCACAAAATGGATGACAAAACACAAAAAACTTACAAAAATTCTTTAAAAATAATAAGAGATAGCATAAAAATCATCCAGATAGATCGTTGATGCCATGTCAGCAAAGAAAAGAGCAGCAAAGAAAAAAGCAGCAAAGAAAAAATCGGACAAAAAATTGAATCAAAAAGAACTGATTAAAGAACTGGCTGAACTCCTTGATGAAACCGGCCTGTCAGAAATTGAAATTGAACAAAAAGACCTGCGCGTTAGGGTTGCGAAGCCTCAGGCAAATATTGTTGCCACCAGCCCAGCGCCTGTTCAAACGATCGCTGCGCCAGAACAGCCCCAACTTGCTGCTGCGCCCAGCGCTAAGCCGGCAGGCGATGGGGCTGTGACCTCACCAATGGTTGGTACGGCTTATCGCT
>JANQQH010000283.1 GCA_028285025.1 Hyphomicrobiaceae bacterium
AGCACTATTACTCCGCTCCGGTTCGCTGGAAGCCCCATTGACCATTCTTGAAGAGCGCACAGTCAAGGCCAGCCTTGGCGAAGACTCTATCAAAGCAGGACAAATGGCGGCGATGATCGGCCTTATCGGCGTTGTCATCTTTATCCTCATCGCATATGGCCAATTTGGCATTTATGCTAACATCGCCCTGTTGATTAACATTGCAATGATCATTGGCGCGCTGTCTTTATTACAAGCAACGCTCACGTTGCCAGGCATAGCCGGTATTGTGTTGACCATGGGTATGGCAGTTGATGCTAACGTTTTGATATTTGAACGCATTCGCGAAGAATTGCGCGCAGGTAAAACAGCGATTAATGCCATTGAATCAGGCTATGCGCGTGCCCTTTCAACCATTTTGGATGCCAACATCACAACATTCTTGGCCGCCATTATCTTATTTATGATGGGTTCAGATCCCATTAGCGGCTTTGCCGTGACCCTATCAATCGGTATTTTCACATCGGTGTTTACCGCCTTTGTGTTGACCCGCTGGCTGATATCCTGGTGGTTGCGCTCTCAGCGCTCCAAAAATGTTCAAGTGCCAATATAGGAGGGAGTACCCATGGCGTTTAAAGGTATTGGTTTTGTCCCTCACGGCACAAACATTCCATTTTTATCTCTAAGAACAATTGCTTTTATCCTTTCAGGATTGGCGATCATTGCCTCTATTGCTTTGTTTTCAAGCAGAGGTTTGAATTATGGCATCGACTTCATTGGAGGGACCTCAATTGAAATCCGCCATAAAGGTGGCCCAGCTGACATTGGCGACATTCGCTCTAAAGTTGGGGATTTGAATTTTGGTGATGTACAAGTTCAGCAATTTAATGACCCACGCGATGTATTGGTGCGCATTGAACTGCAACAGGGCGGGGAAGAAGCCAACCAGGTCGCGCTTGATAAAATGAAAAAGGCGCTTGGGGAGGCTTATGAATTTCGCAACACTGAAGTGGTTGGTCCAACTGTGTCGCAAGAGTTAACCAGAGCCGGTTTGATTGCGGTTTTAACAGCAATTTTCGTGGTGTTAATTTACATTTGGTTGCGCTTTGAATGGCAATTTTCTTTAGGCGCGGTGATTGCGCTTGTGCACGATGTGATACTGACCATCGGCATTTTCTCATTACTGCAATTGGAATTTACTTTGTCGATCATCGCGGCATTACTGACCATTGTTGGTTATTCCTTAAACGACACCGTTGTTGTGTATGACCGGGTGCGTGAGAATTTGCGTAAATTCAAAAAGATGGATTTAGCCGAGCTGTTAAATCTGTCAATTAACAATACCTTATCCCGCACCATCTTAACCTCTGTCACCACGCTAATCGCGCTATTTTCTCTGTTCTTCTTTGGCGGAGAAGTCATCCGCGGCTTTGTCTTTGCAATGATCTGGGGTGTTTTGGTCGGTACTTACTCATCAATTTTTATTGGCGCACCAGTTCTGCTGTTGCTTGGCGTGAAACGCGATTGGAGCGGCCTTGGTGGTTCCAAATATAAAGAACCGGGCAAGGCTTAAAGAACTTAAAAAAGAGCATTTTTCCAAAGTGCTCTTTTTTCCATTCGTGCCACAAAATGCAAACCTCTCACCATGAGAATTAAGGCACAACTCAGTTCTTAAAAGGGCGCTTATGAAGTCAGCATATTATCCAGAAGCAGTCGAGCTCGACGCATATGGCAATGGCGGATTTCGTTTTGCTGATATGAGCCATAAGGGCTCCCTATTGATCCTGCCAACAGGAATTTATGGGTGGGATTATTCAGATGCCTCACAAATTAACGAAGCCGCGTTTCAGCCAGTATTGGATGAGGCTGATACGGTTGAGTTTATGCTCTATGGCACGGGCGCGCAGCAAGTGTTCCCCTCAATGGAAATCCGCAAAGCCTTTATTAAGGCTGGCATTGGCCTTGAAGTGATGGATACAGGGGCCGCTGCGCGCACCTATAATGTCTTGCAAGCAGAAGGGCGCTCAATTGCAGCAGCTTTAATTGCGGTTGAATAAGATGCCCAAAACCGGAAAATTTGATGACTTTGCTGCCACCCAGCGGCGCTTGCGTGCTCAAGATTATACCAGCGCTTTGGCCGTTAAAGTTGTGCCCAAACAATACCGGGTCGGCTTAACCTGGCTCAATGCCTTTTTTCAAGATGTCGCGCAAATTCCTTACCGCGTTGATGAGCCTTTATTGGCTGAAATACGTCTACAATGGTGGCGTGATGGATTTCCCAAACTGTTGCGCGGTGAAAACTTAGGCCATCCCATTGCAGATGGGCTGGCCCCTTTTATCAAACAACTCGGCAGCCCTTTGGTCAATGAGTTGATCAGCATCCTTGACAGCTATGGCCACGAAACCCATAAAACTTCACCCCAGACATGTGATGAATTTTATGATGTTCACGCCGCACGTTTCGGGGCTTTGCTTCATGCCAGTTTTTTACTCTGTGATTTGCAAGGGCAAGATGAAATAGCCCTTTGCCAAGAGGCCGGAACCGCAATTGGTGTCACCCAAACTTTAGCAGATTTACCAAAGTCAATGCATAATGGTATGCAACCACTGCCTCTGGATGTATTTAACCAATATCATCTGACCTATGAAGACCTGAAAGCCCCACAAGATCCAAAAAGGGTGAAACAAGCATTGCAGGCCATGGCATCAGGAGCGGTGGTGGTGAGTTGGGATATCAAAAACCGTTTGCAAAAATGCGCCAAACTAGAGCGGGCCATCTTGGCAAGATGGTTGTTAGTGCCAGACTTGTTGACCAAAGCTATTGATCATCGAGCGAAAGGGGCCACTGATCTGACTGTTCAAAACCCACTAAAACAGGTTTTTATTTTATGGCGTCAAGCATAAGAGCAAGCACTCTGTCATAATTTGATTTTATTTTTCAGTTTAAGATTAATAGGTCCTTTGCCTAAGGTTATGAAAGTCAAAAACAGTCCCCAAGTGGAGCTTTTATGCGAGTAAAGCAAGCCTGCACCTTTATCATGTTATTGGTTTCAATTCTAATGGGCCAAACTGTGCCGACCATGGCAAAAGGGCACATTGAATGGGAATTGGTCAATCCATTTCGCTTGTTTCAAACCCCGCAGATGACGAACTTTCACCGCATCCTTAATCAACAACTGACAGATCAAGAAAAACAAGCCCCCATCTTGAGTATAGAGCGCCGCCTATCACAACATCTGCCGCGTGGCTGGGCAGAAGAGGTGTTTGAGTTTACCTGCTGGTCGCGCCAGCACAGTGATTATATTAAATGCGGCGATAAATCTCACAGCTACTTGCAGCCCAAATATCATAAGGTCAAAGTAAAGTTGGAAGGGGTCCCATTTCAAGAACTTGCAAGTTTAACATGTCACTGGACATTAAAAGCCAAAACCAATCAGGTAAAACAACTGCAAACTCATACGATCCAATGTGATCAGAGCCCACATTTTAAAATTCCCTACCCACAAGGCGCCCAGCTTCATTTGCAAACGTCTAATGGACATGAAGCAAGAAAAGACATAACAGTGAAGGATTTATTCATAGTCGGCATTGGTGATAGTTTTGCCTCTGGAGAAGGGAACCCAGACGTACCCGTGCGCCTATCCAAAGACCGACACGTGATATATGGCGGTCAAGAAAAGGGCTATTTTGCCAATAGAGGCTACCCAACCCGCCAAGGAAAATGGCAAGACGTGGGAGACAAGGCCTTTATGGAACAAAAGGCTTTATGGATGAGCCAATCATGTCATCGCTCGCTTTATTCCCATCAATTGCGTGCCAGTTTGCAATTAGCGCTAGATAACCCCAGACGCGCTGTCACCTTTGTTGGCTTTGCGTGTGCAGGTGCTGAAATTACCGATGGATTATTTTTGCGCTTTAAGGGCAATGAATGGTCACCGGCTCCTCCCAAGCGCTCTCAAATCAGCAATGTTGCCCAAGCCCAGTGCGGGCGACAACAAGCCAAAGAGCGTCATTATTCTCATGCCTTTGGGGTTGATGGAAAATTACCCCTTTTACAAGACCTGCCCGTATTAAAATGCGACCGACGCAAAGCGCGTAAAATTGATTTATTGATGGTCTCTATCGGCGGCAATGATGTGAAATTTTCAAGTCTAGTGGCCAATGTGGTGGTCAAAGACATAAACAACCTTCGGCTCATTGGAGGCTGGATGGGGCATATCTTAACAGCTTCTGAAGCCCGCCAGCATTTTGGCCAATTGCAATTGCGCTATAAGGCCTTAAACCGCGCCTTTCACAATGTGCTGCACATCCCCTGGAAACAGTCAGACCGGATAATACTAACCGCCTATCCCAACATGTCGTTTCGAGATGAAGGCCGCAGAGTATGTGATGATGGCTCCATGGGCATGAGTGTTGCCCCGCTATTTTCTCTTTCTAGCTATAAGGCGCGAAGAGCTGAAAAGTTTGCAGATCAGTTAAATGATGTGATGCGTGTCGTGGCCAAGCGGTATAAATGGACCTTTGTTGAAGACCACAGAGCTTCCTTTTTGCGCCATGGTCTTTGTGCTGTAAATGAGCAACAAACCACCAACTTGGCTGAAAGTCTAGCTATGCCTTTTTGGGAACAAGGGCGCTGGGTCCCGTTTAACCCGGCTCAATATGCCCCATATGCCTCACGAAAGCGTTGGTTTCGCACGCCAAACGACGCTTACCTTACTGGACATTTGCATTTGTCAGGACCTGTAATTCGTAATATCTTTAAAATTAAAGGGCTTAACCGCTTACAAGTGTTAATTGCTGGGACGTATTCAGGCGCCTTTCACCCAACTGCAGAAGGGCAAGCTGTAATTGCTGATAGTTTGGCAAAAGCAGCCCAAAAGGTACTGAATAAATACAATCAATAACGCTAAAAATAAGCACTGCCCTGGTTTGTAAAGAGTGAGGGAGTGTTACATAATGGGTGCGTTTTGGAGCAGTGTCCGCTCTGTTTTGCCAAATGTTGTTGAAGTTGTGAAGCGATTTCCGGTGCCAGTAATCATCGCCCTGATCTTAACAAGCTGGTTGCTCTATGGCGTGTACTGGAAAGTTGATGTTGACTTTATAACCTTTGCCTTACTCACTTTGTTTTTTGCCAGTGTTGGCGCCTGCTTGTTTGCCCAGTATCGAAACTTTGAACCCATTAACCAAATTTTACTCTCGCTTGGGGTAAGCGCCTTTTTCGCCTCTATTTATTTCTTGCCCGATGACACGCATTTAACCACTTTTATGATGCCAATAGCCTTGGTGCTCATGGCCAGCACAATTGCCTTTGTTGGGCAAGGCGAAAAAAACCGCAGCTATTGGCTGTTTAACCACGGCTTTTGGTTTGCTCTTATTATTGCAATTTTAGGCAGTTTGTTAATTGCTGGCTTAATCAGCATGTTGATGGCAGCCTATGCGCTTTTGTTTGATGTGATGGTAAAATCAAACGCCCATCAATATTCTTTAATCGTTTGTTTGTTTCTCATTGGCCCGTTGATCTGGCTGTCTTTATTGCCCCAATCGTTCACCCCAAAAGTGGTGGAGGGTGAACCAGAAGAATTTACCGCCAAAATCACATCCCTGTTTGTAAAATATGTGTTTGTGCCATTTTTCTTTTTGTTCGCTTTGTTGTTCCATGCCTTGGCCGTGAAAGTGCTGCTGGAGGGCACCTTGCCGACCGGTCAAATCGGCTGGTATGGGATCGCCTTGGTCACCTCCGGCATCATCACCTATCTGCTGGCCTATCCCACGCGCAACACGGGCGGGCCTTTGGTCGTTTTTTTCTCACAATACTGGATGTGGTGTTTGCTTGTACCGCTAGGCTTAATGGTCATCGCTTATTGTCTGCGACTTGACCAATACGGCATGACCCCATTGCGGTTCTTCCTTGGCGGCTTTCTGCTTTGGGCCATTGTGCTGGTGGTGTATGGCACAGTGATGAAATGGACAGGTCGTGTATTTGATTTACGCATCATAGTGCTTTTGGGCGCCCTGATTATTGGATTGGCCAGTGTTGGCCCATGGGGGGCCGAAGCACTCTCCAATAAATGGCAAAAACAACGCTTAACGGCAGACTTAACCAAGCTTGGCATCCTCAAAGAGGGCAAAATTGCGCGTGACTTGCAAACGCCCAATGAGGATGAGATTAAGCTGGTGAATAGAATAAACGGAACATTGAATTATTTTAAAACCCGTTATCGCGCAGAAACTTTGCGCTCTTTATTGCCAGCAAAGGCACTCAATGAGCTGGATGAAAAAAGACGAGATGGAAAGAGATATCAAGGCCGCAAGAACCGGGTTCTGTTGGCTGTAAAAAATCAGCTTGGCCAGGTGAATAGTGCACAGATAAGCGCCAAGAAAGTACATAGCTATCAGATAGACAAACCCTTAGCACTTCATGTGCCAGAAAAAGGCACGTTGTGGGGCCCCTTTCTATATCATTTTCGCACCAATAAATATCAAGGAGCAAAAACAGCCTATAAAGTCTCTTTAAAAGGACGCAAGCAACCCATAAATATAACGGCCAAGAATGGACAATTGGTCATCACACAACAGGGCGCCCACCAAATTTTATTTGAACTCTCACACTTACGCCAATCGGCCCTAGAGCATCATCAATTAAAAAAAGGACAAAAGATGAGTGTGAAAATGATCAACACACCTTTGGCAAATCAGAGCCCGTCCGCTCACTTAATGATCACCTCATTATCCTATCGCATATCCCCAAAAAACAAGGCCAAGATTGATCTTAATAGCGCGGGGTTCTGGGTGTTTATAAAAGACAATTAAACCAAATGTGGCTCTTGTGTTTTAACAAATGTGTCTCTTTTATTTTAAAAAGGCCTGATCCGAACATCTTGCGCAGTAACGTCCTTATTTTCTGGCCAGACAAAGGGCTCACAAGGCTTGTTCGCTTCCAGGCTGTTTTTACGCATATAAATCACAGGAATATCTGACCCCTTAGGCAGCCCGAGCGCCCCATGGGACGTCACGCAGTAACCAAGCGATTTAAAAAACAATTCAGAGCCTGCATTGGCGCGCACACTGAACTGAGAAAAACCAGCAGATTTAGCACGCTCTTCAGCGTCCTCAATAATTTTACAGCCAAGCCCAAGCCCTTTATAGAAATTGTGCACATAAACTTTACGAATACGCGCGGTATTACGATTATCATTTGAAGGACACCAGCCGGCAGTGCCGATTAGCATGTTATGATGCCATAATCCGTGCAAAGCACAATTCAGACATTCTTGAACATAATCAATAGAATTGATCCGCTCGACATAAGCGCTAATTTCTTCATCTGTATGATAGGAGGCCCCGGTTTTTTGAAACGCAGAACCATGCAAATATCTAACATCTGCAATATCATCCAAACCAACAGGACGTTTTACTAACTCAAACATGGAAAAAACCCTTTTACTCTTAAAATCATGTGCACAATACGCATCACTTGCGACAAAATATTGAACAAAAAAGGGTGGTGAATTACTGTGGAAAGGACGCCTTTAAAGCTAAAATGCTAAATAAAACAGAGGCTTGAAAAATCAAGTCAAGACATGACCTTATGCCACATTTTGACAAAAATATCTAATTATCAACAGTTTTCTCAAGATGAGCTGTTTCTTTTTTCAATTTATTTTGGGGGCCAGGCTCAAGCTTTGTATTTTGTTTGGCTTCCTCTTCTGGCTTTGGGGTTACCTGCAAAAGAGCGGGGTTATATTCAGATGCCTTGCATGAGCAGCCCTTGACAAATTCTTTCTTATAACGCCATGCGTGCTTGATGCTTTCATAAGCCACCCCATCAATAGACAACATTTGTTGCGTAGAGCCACCCGGGTTTGGATGTGTAAACAACCGCGCTGGTGCCGCGCAGCGTGATTGACACATTTGCTCATCGGTTGCAAAGCGATTGGTGGTCGTGGCAAAACTAATGGGGAAATAATAACCATCACACATCCGCACACATAAGGTTCTGTGAGTTGCAAATTGAAATTGCTCATCGCGGCTATAATTACGCTCACGCGGGGCACCAAAAAAACCATCACTAAACCAATTGGTAAAGCTGTCGCGTTTGCGCGCTTCTCTTTTATAAATCTGCCCGCAATCATTACGCGCCAAGGCATTAATGATTTTGTCCTGTTGATAACGCGCATTTTGCCGAGCATCAGACTTTTGATGTAATTGATTGTTCAATTTAGACAATTGCCGCCGTGCGCCGCGGATTTTTTTATCAATGCGAATGCAACGCGGGGTGCGCCGCAGTTCTTTGGAAAACAAAAAATAATTGTAACACCGATAGCGGTCTGCATCCCTTTTTAAGCGGTGATAGACCCGTTCAACGTTTCGCAAATTGGTGCGTATTTTCTGTCTGTCTTGTTTATGGGTGTTGTTATACATGGATTGCGCCAATTGACGCTCCAGCTTTAAACAATAAGCTTGATGTTCAGGGCTTCTAGCCTGAGCCTGCAACGGGCTTGAGAAAAGAACAGCATTTGCGACCAGGTAAAAAGTCAGGGCAAGGCACATAGAAATACAAACGCGCAAAGAAATACAAACGCGCAAAAGACGCGCTCTATTCCTTATAATTGTAGCCAAATATGCCATCAGCAACGTTCCTATTACCGGCCCTAGAGCATTCCTCTTTTTGATGAATCAAGCAAATGCTCTAGATTTTAGTTTTGGCGTTCCTTTTTTTCCAAAACCGGGCACCACTTTTGGGCGGAACGCTCTAGCTTTAACATATTTTACACCAGCCAGTTTTGATTAAAATTTGTGGCTGAACAGGGGCAAGTGATGCTAAAATAGGAACTAATTTTATCGTTTAAATGAGGACCAATTAAGATCACACCCCCTTTAATTGTGACAAAAACGATAAGCAGTAAAACTTAATAAGCGCCTAATGATGCTAAATAACCCTAATCAAGCCACTATTTTACATGATTTGCTCTGATTTCTAAAAAAGAATAATAAATACGCACAAATGCGAACAAAATTTGCAACAAATGGTACAAAAACAGATGACATCAATGCCTGACCGCATAAATCATGATTTTACCCAAAAGGTCATTGTGAACCTAGATCAAGTAAAATGGGAGCCTTCCCCCCTGCCTGGCGTTGAACGCAAAATGCTTGATCGGATCGGTAAGGAAGTGGCCAGGGCCACCACAGTTGTGCGGTTTTTAGCTGGCAAGGCTTTTTCGCCCCACACCCATAATGGCGGAGAAGAATTTTTGGTACTCAATGGTGTGTTTTCAGATGAAACCGGGAACTATGGCCCGCTTTCCTATGTTAGAAATCCACCAGGCTCTAGCCACACCCCGTTTAGCGAAAAGGGGTGTGAAATTTTTGTAAAATTATGCCAAATGAGGGCTGAGGGTGAGCCTGACATACAAGTCAAAGCAGATGAATTAGAAT
>JANQQH010000305.1 GCA_028285025.1 Hyphomicrobiaceae bacterium
AAATTTGTGATGTTTCCCCCTCTTCGATCACTTTGCCCAAATGGAAAAAGGCTGTGCGTTGAGAGACGCGTGCAGCTTGTTGCATTGAGTGAGTTACAATGACAATGGTGTAATTGGCACGCAGCTCATCGATTAGCTCTTCGATCGTGGCGGTGGCAATTGGGTCCAGGGCTGAGCACGGCTCGTCCATTAAAATCACATCTGGTTTGGTAGCAACGGCTCTGGCGATGCATAGACGTTGTTGTTGACCACCAGACAGACCTGTGCCTGGGTCTTGCAAACGATCTTTAACCTCTTCCCAAAGGCCAGCCTTTTGCAAGCTGCTTTCAACCAAAGCATCCAGTTCGCTTGTCGTTTGAGTTAAGCCGTGGATACGCGGCCCATACGCTATGTTGTCATAGATGCTTTTGGGAAAAGGGTTTGGTTTTTGAAAAACCATGCCAACGCGGGCACGAAGTTCTACAACATCGAGTTTTTCATCATAAATATCTTCACCATCAAGGGTGATATCGCCTTCAACACGGCAAATATCAATCACATCATTCATGCGATTTAAGCACCGAAGGAACGTTGACTTACCGCACCCTGAGGGGCCAATCAGCGATGTTACGCTATTGGCAGCGATGTCAAGATCAACATCAAACAGCGCTTGTTTGGGACCATAATAAACATCCACGCCTTTGCCAGACATTTTAATCGGGCCTTCGATTTCAGACCGTCTTAATGTCTTTGTTGGCGCGTCAGAAACTTTATCTTCACCCGTTAGAGGCTGTACTTCCATCTTTACACCTTTTTTTAACATTTCGTCACCTGCTTTGCTTTCAAGTCTGCTAAGTGTTGAAACGCTCCTTTTTTAATTGCATGATATTCATGCTCTTTAAGTTATGTGGCTTTGCCCTAATCTTTTTTACCAACGTCGTTCAAACCGCTTACGCAAAATTACGGCCAGGGCATTCATGGCAATCAAAAACAGCAGCAATACAACAATAGCAGCAGCTGTTTTCTGTTGGAATAGTTTTTCAGGAAAATCCGCCCACATGTAAATTTGAACTGGCAACACTGTGGCTGGGTCTGTAAAGCCTTGGGCAAAACCTGTTGCGCCTGGAATATCAACGATAAATGCGACCATGCCAATCATCAGCAGCGGTGCTGTTTCCCCCAAAGCTTGGGCCATGCCGATAATAGAACCGGTTAGAATGCCTGGCATAGCAAGAGGCAGGGAATGGTGGAAAACCGCTTGCATTTGAGAGGCGCCTAACCCTAATGCGGCTTCTTTAATGGACGGGGGTACGGCTTTTAACGCTGCCCGGCTGGCAATGATGATGGTTGGCAAGGTCATAAGCGCCAAAACCATACCACCAACAAGCGGAGCTGAGCGAGGCATGCCGAATATGTTTAAGAACATGGCCAAACCTAACAGGCCAAAAACAATTGAGGGGACCGCGGCAAGGTTGTTGATGTTGACCTCAATCATGTCTGTAATTCTGTTTTTGGGGGCAAATTCTTCTAGGTAAATGGCCGCACCAACACCGATTGGAAAGGCAAGTGCTAGCGTGACGAGCATGGTGTAAAAGGTACCAACAACAGCGCCCCAGATGCCAGCCACTTCAGCTTCACGGCTGGCACCGCTGGTGAAGAACTGTTTGTTAAATTGGCTTTTGATTAAACCTTCAGAGTTTAGTTTGTCTAACCAGATGATTTCTTTGTCGGACAGTTTGCGCTCATTTTCTGGGGGCGAAATTTTGGTGATTGTCCATTGACCCTTTTGTTGCTCTTGCTGCGAGCTTAAGGGCAGGATTGCCTCACCGGTAATTTCCGTTGCTGATACAGATTTGACCTTCACCTTACCGCCATTAATGGAGATAATATAGCTTGAGACATCAGAGCCAACATTTTCTGGTTTGTTGAGCGCCTCAACACGCTCTTGTAACCCTTCCAACTGTTTGGTTTGTGTCTCAATAAAGTTTTCAGTTGAAGCAAGGTCAAGCTTGGCGCTTTCTAATTGTTTATCTAACTGCTTTTTGCGCTCGCCGCCGGCGTCTTTAATTGCCTCTTGCAAACGGGCAACCTCTTGTTCTAGGCGTGTTTTTGCGCGCTGTTTACCTGCAATGTCCTTTTTAACCAGATCAGCGCTTTGCTTGAGCCCTTGCTTGACCTCAACCAGCAGGTTTTTAAAGTCATTAGACGTTGATAAGATTTTAACCTCACCGCTGGTGCCCACAGGGCTGGCAATGCCGTTTGTGGCAATCTCATCTTTTCTTGCAATTGAGCCTTTGAAATAAAGATCAGCATAGTCAGAGACAAGAACTTGGGTTTTATATGGCCTGCCAACCAATTGAGGGTCAGCCATAACTTCTTTTTGGATTGTTGCCCCTGCATTTGAACTGACAATACCATAGAGTGCCTTTTTCTCGCGGCGCGCTTTCACTTGCGGGAACGTTTCTCGCAACCATGTTTTTATCAACCCGCCATAATTGGCTCCACTTACAGAGTCTGTCGTGCGCTTACCTTCCGGGTCAATCTCTTCCTGCTCTAGAGGGACTTCAACCGTTAAATAATGTTGGTTGAGCACTGGTAAAGCATCAACCACAATGCTTATGAGCAAAAAGGCAAGAAACAACCCCGCAGAAAGAATGGCCATGAGACCGATGGCTTTAAACCTACGCTCTTTTTTATAGCGTTTTTTTAAGCGGTCATTCGCTGCTTTAGAGGTATGAATATTTATCTGAGCTGATTGCTCTTTATCAGTCAAAATATTTTTACTCATATTGCTCTCTATATTTTTGTACGACCCGCAAAGCAATCATGTTGAGGGTCAGGGTGATTATGAAGAGCAGCAAGCCTAGCGCAAACGCTGCCAATGTTTTGGCTGAGTCAAATTCTTGGTCGCCAACCAGAAGGGTGACAATTTGAACGGTAACTGTGGTGACCGCCTCAAGGGGGTTGATGGTCAAATTGGCTGCAAGACCTGCTGCCATAACCACAATCATGGTTTCCCCAATGGCGCGGCTGATGGCCAACAACATGGCCGAGACGATGCCTGGGAGTGCTGCTGGCAGCACAACTTGGCGGAT
>JANQQH010000335.1 GCA_028285025.1 Hyphomicrobiaceae bacterium
GCAAGCCACCTACTCACCATTCCTGCCCGTTTGCCAGCGCACAGGCAAAGTTTTGTAAGTGCCAATGATTGCCCGCGATGTAGAGGCTGGCACAGTGACCTATCAAGATCCTGAAACCAATGATGAGATCACAACCCCTGTCACCGGCGGACAAGTGAAATGCCAATGGAAAGCTGACTGGGCGATGCGATGGGTTGCCCTTGGTGTCGCCTATGAAATGGCCGGCAAGGACTTAATTGACAGTGTACATTTGTCGTCGCGCATTACCAAAGCGCTTGGCGGGCGCCCACCAGAAGGGTTCAATTACGAACTGTTTTTAGATGAAAACGGAGAGAAAATCTCCAAATCAAAAGGCAATGGCCTAACCATTGAGGAATGGCTGACCTATGCCACGCCTGAAAGCCTGTCTTTGTTTATGTTTCAAAAACCAAAGACAGCCAAGCGACTGTATTTTGATGTTATACCAAAAAATGTTGATGAGTATTTGACCTTCTCCTCCAAATTTCCAGACCAAGAACCAAAAGATCAGTTGACCAACCCAGCTTGGCACATTCACTCAGGCAATGTACCAACCGGCCAATTACCGATCAGCTTCAATTTGTTGCTTAACCTGGTCTCAGCTTCCAACGCCTCTGAACCGGAAGTGTTGTGGGGCTTTATCAAACGTTATGCCCCTGAGGCCACGCCGCAAACCCATCCTAAGCTGGAAAAGCTGGTTGGCTATGCCATTAATTATTTCCATGATTTTGTCAAACCCACCAAGTCCTTCCGGGCCCCCGATGAAAAAGAGCGCGCCGCCATTGAAGATTTGGCCAACCGATTTGAACAAGCAGATGAGACCCTAGATGCGCAAGGTTTGCAGCAAATTGTGTTTGATGTCGGCAAAACTCATGAATTTGACCCATTGCGCGCCTGGTTTTCAGCGCTTTATGAAGTCTTGCTTGGCCAATCTCAAGGCCCACGCTTTGGCTCTTTTGTCGAGCTTTATGGGGTTAAAGAGACGGTGGCATTGATCAGGGATAAACTGCAATCGGCTTAAAAGATTTTTAATTCCTTGCTCATTTTCCGGCGCACCCTGTTTTGGAATCTTGTATACTAGCGTATCATACGGTTTTGAAACAAACGGAGCTTGAAACAATGCTGACCAAGCCGCAAGCACAAGAATATTATCGCGCCTTCGTTGAACGAGACAGCCGTTATGAAGGGGTGTTTTTTGCTGGCATTACAAGCACAGGCATTTTTTGTCGCCCCACTTGTAAAGCCCGCACCCCAAAATTTGAAAATTGTGTGTTTTTTAAAACCGCGCAAGAAGCATTACTTGCCGGCTTTCGCCCTTGCAAACGCTGCCACCCCCTTTTAAACCCAAATGAGCCATCAGACATGATTAAATCCCTGCTTGAAGCGGTAGAACAAGACCCAAACAAACGTTGGAAGGATCAGGATGTGCGTGATTTGGGCTTTGATCCAACAACCGCCCGCCGCCAGTTTAAAAGCCGTTATGGCATGACGTTTGTCGCCTATGCACGGGCCCGCCGCATGGGGCTGGCGCTAAAAACCATTCGCTCTGGCGATAAGATCATCAACGCCCAATTGGAGGCAGGCTATTCTTCTGCCAGCGGTTTTC
>JANQQH010000347.1 GCA_028285025.1 Hyphomicrobiaceae bacterium
CTAACAAAAGAACCGTGTCTTCAAAAAAAACAGATAACGAAATTCAAACACATCAAAACAAAAGCCTTTTTGCCAAATTAAAGTCTTTTTGCCAAATTAATGCCGAATTATCATATCAGACTATCTATCTAGGGAAAATCTTATCCATTTCACCGCCTGATACCTATGCCATTTATTGGTAAGCAGTCGACAAATAGCTTAATAACCTTTTAAGGTTAAGGCCGCAATTATTTGAAGAAAATGGATGAATATTAACAAGATAAAACATTTAACCATTTCAAGGCATCATAAAGAAACTGCCATAACTTAACAGGGAATACAGTTGCACCCCCCTAAAATACGTGTCAGGAAGAAACGCCATACAGCAAGCAATGAGAGAAAATTTACATAAGCTAATAAATTTCTTAATCATAAAATGACAAAGACAAACGATAAAGACTTTTGCATTTTTTAATTTGCAGATCAAAATTATTTTTAAATTCAAAACGAACAAACAAAACGACTTATCAGATCACTTCGTGACAGAACAAAACCACCAAGGGGGAAAGGTTGATTAACCGTCGCACAAGAACTAAGCGAATTAAATCGCAAACAGGGCTTGTACCGATCAAGGGCAATTCATTACCCCAGGTCTACCTTTCGCGCACCCAATCCGGCTCCAGCGGTATTTTTGACAAAGACCATCACGGCACCCCAGCAAGCGCTCGTTTTAAATGGCTCGTCAGCACCATCATCGCCGGCACAGTGGGTGTCGCAGCTCTTGGTGTTGCCCTTTATGGCGCCATGAATGTTGAAGATGGTTCTGGCATGGTTGAATCTCTAAAGAATGCCAGCGTGGCAGCTCTTGAGCCTTTCAAGCCAAAAACCATGGACGACAAACAGCTCACATCTGCCTTTGGCAAAACAGATCGCTTACCAGCCACAAGCCAAGGGCTTTCTACTCGCTACATTATTCATGAATCTGTGGTTCAAAAACGTGATAACCGTGAGTTCATCGCAATAAAACCATATGCACGCATAGTTGCCCGCCTGGCCACAAATGTAACTGAACAACAAGCCGAAAACATTCCGCTGTTCAATCCATTTAAGCTTTACGCAAATTTAGCGCCAGTCACGAACGACAACAAAAAGGAAAACAAAGACAATGATGGCAGCCCAGCGCAAACAAAAATCGTTGAATTAATTGGCGGCATCTTGCCTGATGAAGACGGGCAGGAATTAGAAGAAGGTGAAATTCAAAATCTGGTTTCCAGTGAATACCAAAATGAAAATTTCG
>JANQQH010000356.1 GCA_028285025.1 Hyphomicrobiaceae bacterium
CTTATCTATTGGGGCAGCTGAAATAAATGATAACGATACGATTGAAAGCCTAATTGCAAGGGCTGATAAATGTCTTTATGCCGCCAAAGCTGACGGGCGCAACAATGTTAAATCTGAAAATGATTTAGAGCCTGAGCAAGCAGCTCCTTTGGAGGAAGCTCCCCCTTCTCAAGACCATAACGCTGCTTAAATTCAACTCTTTATAATATTCTCTTAGTCTTGCTCGGAAGCCCCGTGAAACTGAGCTAACTGATCTTGTGATAATGGGGTGATTGCTACAGATTCACCACAACCACATGCGCTGGTTTGATTAGGATTGTTAAAGACAAATCCAGAGGAAAGTTTACTCACCTCATAGTCCATTTGTGTGCCCAGCAAAAACAGAACTGCTTTTGGGTCAATCATGATTTTGACGCCCTTGTCTTCAACCACATCTGCGCCTGGCTCAAAACTTTCTGCATAATCAAGGGTGTATTCCATACCAGCACAGCCACCATTTTTGACCCCAACCTTTAAACCGGCAATCGGTTTGTCTGAGGCTTGGATGATCTTTCTGACGCGCTCTGCTGCTTTTTCGGTTAGCGTCATCACTTTTGGTAGCGGTTTGTTCATGACAGCACCGTCCTTAAAACATATTCAGCGCAAAGCGCGCTTCTTCTGACATCATTGACATATCCCAGGGGGGGTCAAAGGAAAGGGTCACTTTGGCCTTTTTCACCCCTTCTACCCCAACCACGGCGTTTACAACCCATTCTGGCATTTCGCCAGCAACAGGGCAGCCTGGTGAGGTCAGCGTCATCTCCACATGGACAGAGCGGTCATTGGCGATATCGACTTTATAGATAAGTCCTAATTCATAAATATCAACCGGGATTTCAGGGTCATAGACGGTCTTAATGGCGGCAACGATATCATTGGTTATGCGCTCTATTTCCTCTTGCGGAATTGGCGGGAATTCCTCATTTGTTTGCAGCTCATGTTCCTCAGTTGCGCTTTGGTCATTGCTCAGCGCGGCATTGGCCGCTTGCTGTTCTTCTTGAAGTGCTTTGTCTTGGTTCA
>JANQQH010000365.1 GCA_028285025.1 Hyphomicrobiaceae bacterium
TCTAACCATGGAAGTTAAGGCACGGGCTAAGGCTTTTGCAAGTGGAAGGGTTTAAGTGTCTGAAGACGAGACAAAACAGCTAAAAACAGGCTGGACGACAGGCGCGTGTGCGACGGCTGCGACAAAGGCTGCGTTTGAAGCCTTGATAACTGGCAGCTTTGAACACACCGTCACCATCACTTTGCCCAAAGGCCAAACGCCCACATTTGATGTCGTTGAAACAAGTTTAACCGCTGAGTGCGCCAGCGCTGGCATTGTCAAAGACGCTGGCGATGACCCGGATGTGACCCACGGCGCGACCATTATCGCAACCGTCTCAAAAGGAGGGCAGGGCATCACCTTTAAAGCCGGTAAAGGCGTCGGCATGGTGACCAAAGCAGGCCTGCCCATCCCGCCAGGTGAACCGGCCATCAACCCTGTGCCGCGATCAATGATGGAAGCGGTGATCAATGAGCTGGCAGACCAGCACAATGTACTAGCAAATGTGATCATAGAAATTTCTGTGCCCAACGGAGAGCAAATTGCCAAACAAACCTGGAACGGCCGATTGGGCATTGTCGGCGGCATTTCCATTTTAGGCACCACCGGTATTGTGGTGCCCTATTCCTGCTCAGCCTGGATCCATTCCATCCATCGCGGCATTGACGTTGCCCGCGCCGCAAACACCCCCCACATTGGCGCCGCTGTTGGCAACACGTCTGAAAAGCTGATTATAAAACGGCACGGGTTAAGTGAAACAGACATCATCGATATGGGTGATTTTGTCGGCGGCATGCTAAAATATTTGCGCAAAAATCCTGTGCCAAAACTAACGATTGCTGGCGGTTTTGCAAAAATGAGCAAATTGGCCGGCGGTGCGATGGACTTGCACTCCAAACGCTCCAAAGTGGATAAAACCGCTTTGGCCGCACTGCTAGAACAACAAGGCGCCAATAATCAGCTTATAGAACAGGCAAAAAACGCAAACACAGCCCTGGAAGTTTTACAGCTCGCTCAAAAAGCGGAACTGAACATTGGCGATCAAGTCGCCAAAGGCTGCCTTGCCCAGGCACAAGATAAATTGCAAGCCAATGAGATTACAATAGAAATTCTCATTTGCGACCGCTCTGGCAATTTGGTTGGCCACGCCCAAGATCC
>JANQQH010000373.1 GCA_028285025.1 Hyphomicrobiaceae bacterium
TGAACACTAACAATAAGATAAGGTATGATGGGCGCCACATGTTATTCATTATAGTGACTACGTAAGAAAATTGCGCGCATTGTGGAGCTAACAATAAAAAGAGCAGAATATTTTTCCTGGATCCTGGATAACTGCTACGCATTTTCCGGGATGACAATGTGCTTTTTATTGGCCACCAAAACAATGCAATAGCTTAATCGCTATATCAAAAACCTAAGGAAAAACAATGTCCACTAACGAAATTGTCATTGTCGGTGCCAAGCGCACCCCCATCGGGGCCTTTCAAGGCCAACTCAGCCCACTCACGGCAGGCCAACTCGGTGCCCATGCCATTAAGGCGGCTGTTGCCCAAAGCGGGCTGGCATCCGAAAAGTTTGATGAAGCCTATTTTGGTTGCGTGCTACAAGCCGGTCAAGCACAAGCGCCGGCACGGCAAGCCGTATTGGGTGCAGACCTACCCAAATCCCTGCCCTGCACCACCATCAATAAAATGTGTGGCTCGGGCCTTAAAACAGTCATCTTAGGCGCCAATGCCATTGCCGCCAAGCAAGCAAACACTGTGATCACAGGCGGCACCGAATCCATGAGCAATGCGCCCTATCTATTGCCCAAAGCACGTGAGGGTTACCGCATGGGCCACCAACAAGTGCTCGACCATATGTTTCTTGATGGTCTACAAGATGCCTATGAAGATGCCTTAATGGGCGTGTTTGCCGACCGCCGTGCCGCTGAATACAGCATTAGCCGCGAACAACAAGATGCCTTTGCGGCTGAATCTGTCACGCGCGCACTGAATGCCTGTGAAGCCGGCCAATTTAAAGACGAAGTGGTGCCTGTCACTGTTAAAACACGCAAAGATGAAACATATGTTGAACAAGATGAAACGCCGTTTCGCTGTAATATTGAGAAAATTCCTAAACTACGCCCAGCTTTTGGCCAAGACGGCACCGTGACTGCCGCCAATGCTTCCTCCATCTCTGATGGCGCTGCCGCGGTTATCCTAATGGGTGCCGAACAGGCACAGCGCCAGAACATAACACCACTTGCGCGCATTGCCGGTTATTGCAGCTTTGCCCATGAACCCGAATATTTTATTACCGCCCCGGCCGGCGCCTTGGCCAAGCTGCTCAAACAGATCAACTGGTCCATTGATGACGTTGA
>JANQQH010000391.1 GCA_028285025.1 Hyphomicrobiaceae bacterium
AAAACCTTAAGCAGGCTGCTTAATATCAATCAGTAGATGAGCCAGACTCTCGCTTAAACAAAACTCTTATAGGTCCAGATATCTTTGACGACGGACAACCCCAAACGAAGTGCAAGTTGCTTTCGCAACGGGTGGGTCTGGAGTAAATGATCTCTTGCTCACTTTCACCGACACAACAGACAGCATTATCATTTGGAACACTCTGGAAGAAAGTAATGCTGATGAAATAGAGCAAATTGTGTTTGATGATAGCACCATTTGGACCATGTCTGATTTAAGAGAGCGTATTCTTACTGAAAGTCAAACGGATGGCAATGATGACATCACCGGCTACGACTTTAGTGAAACCCTAGAAGGCGGTCTTGGCAATGATGAACTTCACGGTCTTGATGGTTCTGATACCTATGTGTTTAATCGGGGAGATGGCCAGGACAAAATCGAAGACAATGGTTATAAAGATACTGATAAGCTTGTGATTCATGGCTATACACCAGACGAAGTCAATGTGTCTTTGGCCACGGGCGGCTCTGGTACAAATGACTTGCTGCTCACATTCCTTGAAACGACCGATAGCATTACTGTCTGGAATACGCTAGAAGGCAGCAATTATGATCAAATTGAACAGATTATCTTTGACGATGGCACGATTTGGTCTATGGCTGATGTGAACGGACTATTTATTAATGGAACCTCAAATTCCGATACACTTGTAGGTACGGCTGCCAATGATACGTTAAGTGGCTTTGCAAGTGATGACCGTCTTGAGGGCAGTGTTGGCAATGACTTCCTTATTGGTGGTGCAGGTAATGACACCTTTGTGTTTAAAGATACAGAAGGCGCAGATACAATCCGAGACTTTGATACCGTAGGGAATGAAAACATCGAACTTCATGTTACTGGGATTGATGAATTTGCAGATCTTTCTTCTCTCATGACTGATACGGATGCTGGGACAGTCATTAACTTTGGAAATGGTGACAGCCTTACCCTTACCGGTGTGCTAACATCTCAACTTAGTGCTGACCATTTTGAATACTTGTAAGATGCAATAATATGAAAACCAGGGTTATAAGACTTAACTAAGCAATCCTGGTTTTCTTTTTCCATAGCTAACCTTCCGGTTTTGGCACGAAGCTGCATAATACTTTGCAAGCTACCTGCGTCTGCTAACTCCCCAGTGCGAGACTCACATTTTTACAATAAAGACTGTAGATATTTATAAAAAACAGTCTCTTCTATGTTGCTATTTTCAAAACCCTCAACAACAAAGGCCACTTCGAAAGAAGTGGCCTTTTATTTAAATGATGAATAATTTTCTCAATCAAACCGAAGCCTGATAAAGGCTCTCCACATACTCCCAGTTAATCAGATGATCAACAAACGCCTCTAAATATTTTGGCCGGGCATTACGATAATCAATATAATAGCTGTGTTCCCAAACATCGCAGCCAAGCAAAGGCACTTCACCATTAACCAGCGGATTTTCGCCATTTGGTGTTTTGGTCACCGCCAGTTTGCCATCTTTAAGCGCCAGCCAGCACCAGCCTGAGCCAAATTGCGTGGCGCCAGCTTGGCAAAAGGCATCGCGAAACGCCCCAAATCCACCAAGATCTTCATTAATTTTGCCCTCTAAACTACCAGGCAGTTTATCTCCACCACCATTTGGCTTCATCCAGTTCCAAAAATGAATGTGGTTATAATGCTGACCAGCATTGTTGAACAAGCCAGCATTATTGCCAAAAGATTGCTTGACCACCTCTTCAAGTGAGGCATTTTCCAACCCAGACCCTTCAAGCAATTTATTGCCATTGGTCACATAGGCCTGATGGTGTTTGTCATGGTGGAACTCAAGCGTTTCAGCCGACATGTAGGGGGCCAACGCATCATAAGCATAGGGAAGGTCTGGTAAATCAAATGCCACTTTTTTTCTCCTTAAACATCTTTAAACCTGAATGATGGGTAATTACGCATCTATTTCAGCCACAAGCTAATTAATCACGTGCCCTCTGGCAAGCTTTTCATGCATTAACGAATTATTAAGCAAAACGGACTGAATATAGCACAGTTGAATTGCCCATAAATTTGTCATAGTTTTTGATCAGATTCAGCATTAGCGCGTTTAGTAAAGAGTAAAAGTGATTTTGTCGTATGAGTAAACCAGCCCGCTCTGGCCAAAAGGCCTTATCCTGTTCAAAACAAACTGCCCTGCCCCTGGATCGCATCCTGGTTGGCAATTGTATTGAAGAGCTTAAAAAATTACCTGACAATTCAATCGATCTGGTCTTTGCTGACCCGCCTTACAATCTACAGCTTGAAGGCGCGCTGCATCGCCCCAATAACAGCAAAGTTGACGCGGTAACAGATGAATGGGATCAATTTGACAGTTTTGCAGCTTATGACGAATTTTCCTCTGGCTGGCTTCAAGAATGTCGCCGGGTGTTAAAGCCAGATGGCGCCTTATGGGTGATCGGCTCATATCACAACATCTTTCGCGTTGGCGCCACATTACAAGATTTAGGCTTTTGGATTTTAAATGACATTGTTTGGCGCAAAACCAACCCAATGCCAAATTTTAAAGGCACCCGCTTTTGCAACGCCCACGAAACACTAATCTGGGCCTCAAAATCTCAAAAATCACGCCCGACCTTTAATTATGACAGCCTAAAAGCCTTTAATGATGATCTGCAAATGCGCTCAGATTGGTTGCTGCCCATTTGCTCTGGCAATGAGCGGCTTAAAGATAACAAAGGCAAAAAGGCCCACCCCACCCAAAAGCCTGAAAGCTTGCTTTACCGGATATTGATAGCCACCAGCCATCAAGGCGATGTTATCCTTGATCCGTTTTTCGGCACAGGAACAACCGGTGCAGTTGCCAAAGCGTTGGGCCGCAAATTTATTGGCATTGAGCAAGACAAATCCTACATTGAAGCGGCTGAAACCCGCCTTTCAAAAGTGAGACCAATCGCACCAGAAGATTTAAACACCTTAAAGCCAAAACGCGCCGCCCAGCGCGTGCCGTTTGGAACCTTGTTAGAATTAGGCCTATTGGAAGCCGGCACCAAACTTTATGGCCCCAGACAAAAGAACAGCGCAGAGGTCAAAGCCGATGGCACGCTAAAATGCGCAGAACAACAAGGCTCTATTCACAAAATGGGCGCTTATGTGCAAGGACTAGAGGCCTGCAATGGTTGGACCTATTGGCATTTTGAAGCTGATGGAGAATTAAAACCAATTGATTTATTGCGGGCCGAGGCGCGCAACCAGTTGGGGCTAAATTAAGCCAGTCCAATTTTAATACGTTTTGGCCAAAGCCCCTTTCATCATGTTGATCAGATCACCAGCATGACGATGGTTCAAAAAGTATTTGTAGTGAGGATGACTGCCCGTCAGCCCGTCATAATGATAACCTTGGGGCGAAAACGCCATCGTGCGCGGAATGTACCCGCCATCAATGGAATATTTTGCCTGTAATTTACGGTTTTTGGCGATATTCACTTTGATCATCACCATTTTCTTGGCCAGCCGCACAACTTGTGGCTTGTAAAAAACTTTTTTATAGTGGCGACAAATTTTGCACCACTTGGCCTCAAACACCATCAAAATTGGCTTGCCTGTTTTTTGCGCCTTTTTCAAGCCAGATGAATAACTGTGCCATTTGATACGCTTACCATTCCAAGCATGAGCAGAAGGCCCGCCCCAGACTGATAACAGCAACAAACAAAGGCAAACTTTAAAGATTTGTTTGCAACCATAAACAGCCATAAAAATTGATCCTTATGATAAAAATCTTCAACGCCAGATTTAAGGGCTTGGGTTAAAAGCCTAAACAGAATCCTTTTTCGCCAAGGCATAACTCAACAGCTTGTAAGCCAATTTTGCAACCAAAAAATCACACGCATGCAAACCTAGCCGAGGCGATAACTCAACAATATCAGCCCCAACAATTGTCCCTGCTTCACTGGCAGCTTTTAAAATGTCCAACACCCGATACCAATCAAGCCCGCCTGGCTCTGGCGTGCCAGTCGCCGGCATCAACGCGCTATCAAAACAATCAACATCAAAGGTAACATAAATCGGACGCCCTTTTAACGGGGCAACAATATCTTGCAATCGCCATTGCACCATATCATTGGCCCAATGCAAATGAACGCGCTCCCGATTGGCTTCAAGAAACGGAATTTCTTCCTTAGAAATATTGCGAATGCCAACGCCAACCAAAGAAAGTGGTTCATGATCTAGCACCCGGCGCATGGCTGAGGCATGAGAAAAAGGCTCTCCTTCATAACCATCGCGCAAATCTGCATGGGCATCAAATTGCAACACCACCAGATCTGAATACCGCTCTACAAAGGGGCGAATGGCACCAGCTGTCAAACTGTGCTCCCCGCCAAAAACCAGCGGAAACCGCCCCTCTTGCATAACAGTGCGCACCAACAAGGCAATTTGCTTTAAAGCAGCTTCTAAAGTTTGAGCAATCGGCGTAGGGCTCAAGGTTGCCACTTCATAATCATCAACAACCTCGCGCCAATACTCTTCATCAAACAATTCAACTTCTTTGCTCGCAGCCAATATTGCTTGCGGGCCAACGCTGGTTCCTTTTTGAAAAGTAACAGAATGTTCCAAACCAAAGGGAATGACCACAGCCTTTGCCCTTTGCGGCGCATTAGCCCCCGCACGTGCCGGGTCAAGAAAAGCCTGAGTGGCCGGTAAATAAGAATAATGCCGCATGCCAGTGCCTTGCCTAATTCATGATATTTTTAAGTCTTGAGAGCTCTGTGAAGCTGGCAGGTAGTTAGAATGCATGCCCTCATCTTCCAACTCAATCATGTCATAGCTACCAAAACCGTTAAACCGTGAACTCATAGACCAACCATACGCCCCGGTTTTGTATATCTCCAGATAATCACCTTCTTGCACGCGCTCTGGCAAATAAAACGGCCCCTTTAAGTGATCAGCCGCATCACATGTCGGCCCCCAGAATGAAAACGGGGTCAACTTGTCAGCATTTGGCAAAGCGCCCACCAAACGTGTTGGAAACACCCAATCACTATGCGCCCCATCAAACAAAATACCATAGCCCCCATCATTAATGAACAGCTCAGACCCACGCCGGGCATCAACACGCACGATTAAACTTTCAGCTTCTGCGACCAGTGCGCGCCCAGGTTCAGCATAAACTTCAGCGTCGCAAACCAAAGGCATGTCTTTTAATGCGCTATTGATCGATTGGGTATAAGGGGTCAAATCCCCTCGTTCGCCCTCTTGATACCAACTGGGAAAACCACCACCCACATTTAAAATTTCTGCAGTTACACCAGCACGGCGCACAAGCTGAGCAACATGTTCCATTGCCTGGCTAAAACGACCAGGCACAAGCGCTTGGCTACCAACATGGAACGTCACCCCAAGCTTGGCTGCATCAGCGCGCACCATTTGCAACAGCTCTAAAGCTTCAGGCCCTTGCACTCCGTATTTTTGGCCTAGAGGCAAAACAGACCCTTGATCATTGCAATGTAGGCGTACAAACAGTGTTAAATCTTTTGCCCCTTGGGTAACCTTTAAAATCTTTTCAACTTCATCTTTATGGTCAACCGCAAACCGCCTTACCCCATGCTGGAAATAGGCCGCGCGAATATGAGCGCGCGATTTTACCGGGTTCATATAATATAAAGTAGCCTCAGGCGCTTGATCTAACACCAGTTCAATTTCTTTAAGGCTTGCCACATCAAACCGATTGATGTTGGACGTCAAAAGAGTTGAAATCACATAAGCAGAAGGGTTTGCTTTAAGCGCATAAATGAGCTGCCCATCAAAATTGTCATGAAACCAATCAACAGCCCGCCTAATGGCAAAGGGGCGTACAACACGAACCGGATCAATAGGCCCTTGCCCTGTTTGTTGGCGGTGCGCTTCTAAATAGTCTTCAGCACAAGAAAAGCGTTGCAACAACTTGATCAAACCTTCTTTATTAAGTGAATGCAGGTGCCCTCAGCCTCTTCCTGGCTTAACAATTCAAGCCCCACTTCTTCGCAAAGGCATTGAAAATCTAACACCGCGCCCTTGTCTGTCGTCATGACTTGCAAAAGCGCACCCTTTGGCAAGCTTCGCAGAGATTTTTTGGCTTTTAAAACAGGCAAAGGACATAAAAGCCCTGTGACATCAAGCACGGTCTTTTCCATGAGTGCCCTCAATTTGAGCCATCTGTTAAACTAATGAGAAAAGCTCTTCTCAAAAATCAAGATCAATGTCAAATAGAATAAAGCCAAGCCGAGAGGAAGCTTACCCCACGCCTTGGCCCTAACTATGAAATTTAAGTTTATAATGTAACAGCCCGTCTTATTTTGCTTGGCAGACCTTATAGCCATTTAGCAAATCACCATAAGCCGCTTTAAAGGCCCCTTGCCCAGCTTTGGCAGCTTTTGCCCCTTTAAGGCTGGCGCTCTTTAGTTTTGAGGCACAACTCACAACATTTTTTGGAGCACTTTCACCCGAGCTCTCAAAAGCTTCCACCGCCTTTTGGATGTTCTTCATTTCCTTTACCGCCCGTGCTGGATTATATGGCACTTTACCACTTGCCATTTGCCCTGAGATTTTCATTGATTTATGAATCGTTTCAAGAAACGCCTTGGCCCCTGCCGCATGCACAGGGCCAAACCCTATAGCCATAGCAATCAGAGCAACAATTACGGTCAGTTTCTTCATCACAGTCTCCTTTGTGCCTTTCGCACTATTATTTCGCGCAATTTTTCTTTTTGCAAAGGCTATTTGCTTTCACAGAACAACTAACACCCTTGTGTGGCCCATTAAGCGCGAAACATTTCAACAATGGCCCTTTGTTCCTATTTAGATATTTACAAATCCAATATCAACTATTCTCACTGAACAGGAGCTGAATAGAACGTTCATGCAAATCGTTTTTTACGTCAAGTGTCCCAAAAGCGTGCCTTTTTGCCTAGAAAATGTAAACGACCCAATAAAACTCAAATCACTTCAATTTTAAATTGATATTTAATACTTAAAACACTTTTTGCGTGTATATATTTATATAGCTGACATGACCTGCCTAAACTTCCAGCACCTACGCCAACCATGTCAGTTCCACGTATCACTTATCAAGATGCGTTAAGACGGCAAATGCTCCACTCATTTGCCGTCTTTTCTCACCCCGTTAATCTTTTTCTAACGCGCGACCACATATACAATATAAAGTTGCAATTAATAAATTAAACAATCTTTAGTTGATGTTGTCTGATGTAATAGTCTTAAGAATCTAAGGGCCATTATGACACTTTACGATAGATATTATATTGGATACGCCCCTAATCCCAACAGCAAACTATGGAAACTTACCGCTACATGGTTAGGTTATGATTGTGCAAGAGATATCACGCCAAAAAAGATTTTAACCCTAGGATTACCCAAAAAAGTCCATAAAGAAGCGGTTTCGTCAGCCCTTCGCATTGGCTTTAGTTGTATATTCTATCCCCCCTTTAAATTGCGCAAAGAGGTAAATATTGAAGAGCTAGTGCTGCACAGCCAAACGTTTTGTCATACTCTAGGCCCCGTAAAAACAGGGGCTCTAAAAGTACAAAACAAGGGTGGACGAATTATGATTGCGCCTTTGAGCACAGAACAAAAAATAATCAACCTAGCCGCTGAGTGTGTCCATTTTTTTGATCATTTTCGCCTCAAAGGCCCCCCTATACCTATTAATGGCCAAATGCACAAAGCCCTAACCCAAAGGCAAATTGATTATCTGGTCAAATGGGGCAACCCTTACATTTTTGAAGAATTCACCTTCTCCATGCCTTTAACAGGGCGCATCTCCAAAACAATCAGCACCCCTATAACAAACATTTTACAAAACCAATTAATCCATTACTTATCTCACGGCCTAACAGTTGATGGCCTATATCTTTTTGGTCAAAAAACGGGCCAAGAACCAACCCGTCTTTTAAACTATTTCCCTTTTAAAAAAGAAGAAATAGGTGCTTCAGCTTAACGCACCTCATTTGCCCCTGATAAAATATTACGAATTGATTTCCGCCTCAAATACTCTTAAATCAAGAGGGGGCTTTGCCCTTAAAACGTGCATGCCTTTAATTTTAGGCCCCCTAATTAGCCATTGTAAGATTTTTAAAGATGACAAACCACAGCCCAACCCCAACAACCTTTCAGGCCAACGCCCATAAATCCATTCAACATATCTTTATCAAAGATTTACAGTTGATGGCCGTCATTGGCATTTATGACCATGAAAAAAAGTCAAGCCAGCGGGTTGTTGCCAATATTGATCTGACAGTGCATGAAGCAGAAATTATCGGCGATAATATTGACCATGTGGTATGCTATCACAAAGTCGTTCAAAAAATTGAATCGCTAACTAAAAATGGCCATGTCAACTTGCTAGAAACCTTAGCTGAAGCCATCGCTGAAAAATGCTTAGAGGACAAACGTATTCTTGCCATTCGCATAAGGCTTGAAAAACCAGAAGCATTAAAACAAGCAGCCAGCGTAGGTGTTGAGATTGAACGACTGCAAACACCGTGATTGATAAAACGGGTTGGTCCCTTTATGACTGAGGCAAACCACAATTCATCTGCCCCTGAGCCCAAAGCAGGTCCACAGGTCATCAAATCTTATCTGAAAACGCTGAGCAGCTCGCCCGGTGTTTACCGAATGCTTGATAAACACGGCACGGTCCTCTATGTAGGCAAAGCCCGCAATTTAAAAAACCGCGTCCAGAATTACACCCGTCTCACAGGCCATTCCAACCGCATCGCTCGCATGATCAGCGCCACCACGGCCATGGAATTTGTTGTCACCAACACTGAATCGGAAGCCCTTTTGTTAGAGGCAACCTACATCAAAAAAATGAAGCCGCGCTACAATGTGTTACTGCGTGATGATAAATCATTCCCATCAATTCTTATTCGCACTGATCACCAAGCACCGCAAATCATAAAACACCGCGGCAAACGCAAACAAAAGGGGCACTATTTTGGGCCCTTTGCATCAGCCGGTGCCGTCAATCGCACTTTAAACACCTTGCAACAACTGTTCTTATTAAGAGATTGTTCAGATAGCCAATATGAAAGCCGCACACGTCCATGTTTGCAGTATCAGATAAAACGCTGCTCAGCCCCTTGTACAGGCAAAATATCACTGGACGATTATCAGCATTTGGTCAAAGACGCAAAAAACTTTCTTGAAGGCAAAAGCACAACCATTCAAAAGAAACTGCAAGAACAAATGCAAACCGCCTCAAAGGCGCAAAACTATGAAGAAGCCGCCCTGCTGCGCGACCGGATTAGCGCCCTGACCCAAGTACAAAGCCAGCAAACCATTGCCCCCAGTGGGTTTGAAGAAGGCGATGTTTTTGCCCTCCACGTCAAAGGAGGCACCGCCTGCATAGAAGTGTTTTT
>JANQQH010000423.1 GCA_028285025.1 Hyphomicrobiaceae bacterium
AATATGTGAGCTGGCGGGCGATCATGATTTCAACGGCCATCATCACCAACTTGTTAAACACGCGTGGGAAATTAACAATCGGTTTGCCGAACTGGTCACGCTCATTGGCGTATTTTAGCCCAATCTCAAGCGCAGATTGCGCCACACCGATGGCGCGGGCCGCAGTTTGAATGCGAGCGGCTTCAAAGGTTTCCATCAGCTGTTTAAAGCCTTGGCCTTCCTCTGGGCCTAAAAGATTGGCTTTTGGCACCTCAAAGGCGTCAAAAGAAATGTCATATTCCTTCATGCCGCGATAGCCCAGCACTTCAATCTCACCACCGGTCATGCCTTGGGCTGGGAAGGGGTTATCATCACTCCCACGCGGTTTTTCTGCCAACAGCATGGAAAGCCCGCGATAGCCTTTATCGTCTGGGTTGGTGCGCACCAAGAGTGTCATCAAATCAGCGCGCACTGGATGGGTGATCCAGGTTTTTTGCCCTGTGACTTTGTAAGTGTCACCATCAAGCACAGCACGGGTTTTCAAAGAGGCTAAGTCAGAGCCGGTGTTGGGTTCGGTAAACACTGCGGTTGGCAAAATTTCGCCGGTGGAAATTTTGGGCAACCAATGCTGTTTTTGTTCTTCCGTGCCGCCGCACAATATCAACTCTGCGGCAATTTCAGAGCGGGTGCCCAAAGAGCCTACGCCAATAAAACCACGTGACAATTCTTCTGAGACCAAGCACATTGATTCTTTGCCAAGCCCAAGCCCGCCATATTCCTCAGGAATGGTCAGGCCAAACACACCAAGTTCGGCCATTTTTTCCAAAATTTCCATAGGGATATACTCATTGGCCAAATGCCATTCATGAGCATGAGGCTCCACTTCAGTGGTTGCAAAGCGGCGCATTTCATCACGCATGGCCTCGTAAGTCTCGTCTAGCCCGGTGTCACCAAAGGTGGCGCTGCCCTCAGCCTGGATCATCAGTTCAATGAGCCGTTTGCGTGCTTGGGGTGTGTTGCCTAGTGTCATCAAGGTTTGAACGGCTGGTGTTTGAAACCCTTGCAAATCTTGCGCTGTCAATCCCAGCTCACCAGGGCGTACAAATTCGTTTTGGCTCATCGGGATGCCGCCAGCCATTTGCGACAGATATTCTGCAAAGCCGACTTGCACAATCAGCCCTTCCATTTCACCAAAACGCCCTTCAGAGCTCATACGCTCGGCATAATCTTTTAATTGGGCTAAGCTTTCTGCATAGGTTGAAAACCAAGCCAACCCGTGCCCACTATGTTGGTTGGCGTCAAATAAACTGCTATCAATTTTGCCTTCAGCTCCAGTGACATTGGCCAAAATATTGGCTTTTGCCTGGTCACGCAGCGTTTGCGCGATTTGAGTTGCCTCTCCCAAAAGCTCAGCTAAATTTGGTAAAAGTCCATTGTCAGAAATTTGACTGCTGTCAACCGCCAGGCTCATAAAAATCTCCCAAACATTTCGTTGAAAACCATGATCTGTCTTTGGGCACTAAGCTTAAAGGGTCTATCATCCCTTTCGCTCATCAAAAAAGATGATCCAGCCAGATATGGGTATAAAAAGGTGTATCAGCCCCGATTCCTAAGTGCAACCCTTACAAAACTGCACCTTAGACCAAAGTGAAAGAAACCAAAGTGAAAGCCCCCCTCGTTCAGGGAGCGAAACCCTGTCGTTTTTAACTCTTTTTGTCTTTGCCACAATTT
>JANQQH010000441.1 GCA_028285025.1 Hyphomicrobiaceae bacterium
ATCCCATTTATTAGGGCGGCCAAAAAAGTCACCATTGTCATCACGCCCAATGATGTCAATCAGAGCCACTTTGGCAATAGTGCCAGGTTGACGTAATGATTTCCGTGTGCCCTCAATGAGCCCTTCATTGGTCATTTCTTTTAACAGTCGTTTCAGCGCGATGCGCTGGCCGCCTTTAATGTGAAAGGCGCGGGCGATCTCACGTTTGCCAACCTTGCCTGGGGTGGATTGGATAAACTCTAGAATTTGTTCCGGGCTGGGCAATTCTGGTGGGCCAGAACCGGTCTTTTTATTTTTTTTGCTCAAAAAAAGACGCCCTTTCTTGGCCCCAATTTATAAATGGTATTTTGAGTGCTTGGAAACTAATAAATCATTGTTTTTTAAAATGGGGCTTCCTCATCGCCCTTTTCATCTTTTGATGGTTTCGTAGCAGCTTTCTTTTTTGTTGCCGCTTTTTTTGTGGTGGTTTTCTTGGTCGTTGCCTTTTTGGTTGTGGATTTTTTTGTGGTCTTCTTCTTGGTCGCTGTTTTGGCTTTGGGTGATTTGGCTGCTTTGGCGGCGATCAAAGCCACAGCTTCTTCCATGGTGATGCTTTCAGGCTCTTTGTCTTTGGGCAAGGTGGCATTGACTTTGCCGTGTTTGACATAAGGGCCATAGCGTCCACTCATCACATTTACCGGGCCGCCAAGTTCAGGGTGTTCGCCGAGCTCTTTTAAAGCTTGAGAGCCGCGCCGCCCGCCGGATTTTGCCTTTTCAGCCAGCAGGGTCACTGCATGGTTGAGGCCAACGGTGAAAACATCTTCAACAGAGGGCAGGTTGGCATATAGGCCTTCATGCAAGACAAAGGGACCATAGCGACCAAGCCCAGCGGTGATCTTCTTGCCGGTTTCTGGGTGCAACCCAACTTCGCGTGGTAGTGATAACAGTTGTAAAGCGCGGTCTAAATCTAAGGCCTCAGGGTCTTGGCCCTTAGGAATTGAGGCGCGTTTTGGTTTGTCATTTTCTTCGTCATCACCAAGTTGCACATAGGGGCCAAAGCGTCCTGTTTTTATATAAACAAGCATACCTGTTTCAGGGTCTTGGCCCAAGCATTTGTCTCCGGCATCACCCAAGGAAGCCTCTTCATTTGTCTGGTTAAACTGGCGGGTGAATTTGCAGTCAGGATAATTGGTGCAGCCAACAAAGGCGCCAAAGCGACCCACCTTCAAACCGATCTGCCCGTCGTCACAAGCTGGGCATTTGCGTGGGTCCACGCCTTCTTGGGTTACGGGGAAAACGTAAGGGCCTAAAACTTCATTTAAGGCATCCAAAACATGAGAGATGCGCAAGTCTTTGGTTTCATCCAAGGCTTTGGTGAAGTCTTGCCAAAATTCATTTAACACATCTTTCCATTCAAGTTTGCCATCTGAGATTAGGTCGAGTTTTTCTTCCAAATCGGCGGTGAAATCATATTCCACATAGCGGGTGAAAAAGCTGCTTAAAAAGGCGGTGACAAGGCGCCCTTTATCTTCCGGGTAAAAGCGTTTCTTTTCCAGGCGCACATAATCTCTGTCACGCAGAACGCTCAAGGTTGAGGCAAAGGTTGATGGGCGGCCAATGCCAAGTTCTTCAAGTTGTTTGACCAAAGTGGCTTCAGAAAAACGCGGCGGTGGTTCGGTAAAGTGTTGTTTTGCCTCTACCTTTTCAACGTTGCACGGGTCACCTTCATGTAAGGCAGGGAGCAATTTGTTATCATCTGAGCCGGCGTCGTCTTTGCCTTCTTCATACAATTTTAAAAAGCCATCAAATTTCACAACAGAGCCAGTGGCGCGCAATTGATATGTTGCCCCATTGGATGTTTTCACATCTATGTCAGCGCTGGTGCGTTCCATGACAGCGGCTTCCATTTGGCTGGCAATGGTGCGTTGCCAGATCAGCCGATATAGGGCCAGACCTTCTTTGTCCAGATATTTGGCAATGGCATCAGGACGCCGGGTCAGGTCAGTGGGGCGTACCGCTTCGTGCGCTTCTTGCGCGTTCTTGGCCTTGGTTTTGTAAACCCGTGGTGAGCTGGGCACATAGTTTGCCCCATAATCTTGCTCAATCACTTGGCGGCAAGCTTGGACAGCTTCAGGGATAATTTGCACGCCGTCGGTTCTCATATAGGTGATCAAACCAACGGTTTCGCCGCCAAGGTCAATGCCTTCATAAAGCTTTTGTGCCACTTGCATGGTTTGGCGCGCAGAAAAGCCAAGTTTGCGTGAGGCATCCATTTGCATGGTTGAAGTGGTGAAGGGGGCCCAAGGTTTGCGCTGAACAGACTTGGCGGCGACTTTGGCAATTGATAACGTTCCTGCTTTAATGCCATCGCGAATTTCATGGGCCTGGGTTTCATTGGTAATGTCATGGGGGCCAAAGCGCTTGCCATCTTGCGAATAAATGCGCGCTTGAAATGGTTTGCCGTCTTTGTTTTTTAAGTCAGATAAAACTGACCAATATTCAACCGGTTTGAATTGCTCAATTTCTAATTCGCGCTCACAAACCAGACGCAGTGCCACAGATTGTACCCGGCCAGCCGAACGTGAGCCGGGCAATTTGCGCCATAAAACGGGCGAAAGGCTAAAGCCGACCAAATAGTCAAGGGCGCGGCGGGCCAAATAGGCTGAAACAAGTGGCTGGTCAATTGCGCGTGGATGAGAGAGGGCTTCTAGAATCGCTTTTTTGGTCACGGCATTAAAAGCAACCCGCTCAACCTCAACATCTTTTAAGAGTTTCTTTTTATTCAAGACTTCCAAAATATGCCAAGAAATCGCTTCTCCTTCGCGGTCAGGGTCAGTGGCTAGGATGAGTTTGTCAGCCCCTTTCACTGCATCAGAGATTTCTTTCAAGATTTTTTTGGACTTGGCATCCACATCCCAATGCATGTCAAAATCATTATCAGGTTCAACAGAACCGTCTTTGGAAGGTAGATCTCTTACATGGCCATAAGAGGCCAGAACTTTATAATCTTTGCCAAGATATTTATTGATTGTTTTGGCTTTGGCAGCCGATTCAACAATAACAACGTTCATTAAATTCTCTCATATAACAATGTGCGATTTATAAGGTATTGCCCCTAAACGTGCTGATGGAAAAAGCCATATTTTAAATTATGACGCTTCAAGCCTATTTAGGCAAATTAGCAATAATGGCAACAGAAAATGATGAATTAATCATAGCCTGTCAAATCCCTAATTTTAATTGTCTTGAAAAATACACAAAAACAACTTAAGGTTGTTTTTTATTTAAATGCATCTTTGGGTGTTTATTTGTTGGTCTGTATTTAGCAGGATAAAGTTTTAGAGATGAGATTTATATGGATGACTTTTATATTATTACCTGACGATTTAATTAAATAATAGCAATACCGAAAGGGAGATCTAAAACCATTAATAACAATATTATTCGAGAATTTTTAATTGTTATGTCTTTTGCGGCTGTTGGTTTTGCAGTATAGCAAGTTTTAAACGTGGGGTAAAACGATCTTTAAGGCAGAATTTTTTGCATTCATCAACATGATTTATTTCTTAACTTATGATTATTTTAAATCTCCTCATTATCCCAAGGGAATAATTTTTTCCTGTGTTGGGTTACAAACTTTTCTATTATTTTTAAAAGAAAGTGCACGGCTTAAGGCATAAAGCCAGTCAAATATATTTAAATAGATAGGTAAATTTAAGAGGCACTGTAATGAAGCCAAAAGACAAGGCGGGACCTTGTTTTGAAACAAGGTTTGATCCTGGTTCTGAGACAGAGTTTGCATATATTGCATCCCTATTATCTCAATTAAAATGCTTATCCGATAGGTCAGGAGATAGATTGCTAACTTATTTGATTGAAATGGCAGAAATGCATGCCTTGGACTTACAAAATGAGAAAAGCCAAAATATGAAAGAAGCGAAAAGAAAAGTTTAAAGAAATTTTTTCAAAGAGATTTTTTGGTGACCATGGTGCTCAAGGTGTTCTTCAAGGTCAAGTTCGAGCAATAAAATCTGTAAATCGCGGGCAGAGCATTTAAGCATACGGGTTAAACTGTCTCTTTCAATTGGCGTTGGGCCTAATAAATCTAACAGCTTTAAACGTAAGTCTTTTTTCTCTTGTTTGGTTTCATAGAAGCCTGAGTATTTGTCATTTTTTTCTGCATCCGGATTATCTGTGGGTTGGCAAGGTGTGGTTGTTAACTCGTTGTTGTTGATTTGGCCTTTAAGGGCTTCGATTATATCTTGAGGTTTGCATATAAGCTGAGCTCCGTCTTGAATTAACTTGTTTGTGCCCGAGGCTCGTGGGTCAAGCGGGTGGCCGGGAACGGCAAAGACGTGACGTCCTTGCTCTCCAGCAAAGCGGGCCGTGATTAAGGAGCCGGAACGAATGGCCGCTTCAACGACAAGTGTGCCGAGGCTAAGGCCGGAAATTAAACGGTTGCGCCGGGGAAAGTCTTTTGCTTGGGGGTGAAATCCCATTGGGCGCTCTGAAATCAGCAGACCATTTTGCCCAATTTGGTGATACAGCGCTTCATTTTGGGCTGGATAAATATGATCTAGCCCGCCGCCCAGCACGGCAATGGTGCCAGTTTGCAGGCTGGCTTGATGGGCGCTTGTGTCAATGCCTCTGGCTAGACCTGAACTTATAATCAAGCCCGCCGATCCTACCTCTTGTGCTAATTGGCTGGTAAATTTTAGTCCAGCAGCAGAGGCGTTGCGCGAGCCAACAATGGCTAGGGCTGGTTGTTGGCTCAAAGCCAGGTTGCCCTTTACATATAAAAGCGGCGGTGCGCCGTCTACAGATTGTAGCCAACGCGGGTAACCGGGTTCATTTAACGCTACTAAGTGAGCGCCATAGCGTTCAACTTTTGCGAGTTCGTCCAAAGCCTCTTGTTTGGAAGCGATTTGAAACCGGCGTTTGTTAAACAGTGTGCCATTAAGTTGTTCTATGGCTTGCCCGGCTGAGCCAAAATAATTAATCAAGTCACGAAACGTGATCGGGCCGATGCCGCGTGAGCGCGATAGTCTGAGCCAATCTAAACGTTGTTGGTCGTTCAATTGTTGGATTGGCGCTGGGATGGTGGTTTGAAATAAATCAGCTTGATGATTTTTGCCCAATTTTATCTTCCTCACCGGTTATTAGTCGCTCAATATTAGCGCGATGGGCAATGATCACCAAGAGACTCATGAGAAAAAGCACAATGGCTATCACATCATTGGTCAAGAAAAAGGCAACGATTGGGGTTAGTAAAGCCGCTGCTAGGGCTGAGAGCGAAGAGTAGCGAAAGGTAAAGGCAAAGCCTAACCAAATGGCAATAAACACCAGCCCGACTAGATACGAAAAGCCAAATGTTACCCCGATATAGGTGGCCACCCCTTTGCCGCCTTTAAATTTGAGCCAAATGGGAAACATATGTCCGATTAAAGCCATAAAACCGGCAAACAAACCATAGGGGAGAAAGTCATAAAATTGGCAGATTAAAACAACAGGCACAAAGCCTTTTAAGATATCAAACAGGAGTGTGAGGGCGGCTAAGCCTTTGTTGCCGGTACGCAGCACATTGGTGGCGCCAATGTTGCCAGAGCCAATGTTGCGCACATCGCCAAGCCCGGCCAGACGTGTTAGCACCAACCCAAAGGGAAT
>JANQQH010000463.1 GCA_028285025.1 Hyphomicrobiaceae bacterium
CGCAACTGCATCAATTGCGTGGCCGGGTTGGCCGGGGCGAGCGGCAATCATCTTGCCTGTTTCTTTACACGCCCCCGCTTGGCACGACAGCCAAAGCCCGGCTAGAGACCATGCGCAATACTGAAGATGGATTTGTTATTGCTGAGGAAGATTTAAAACTCAGAGGAGGCGGTGAAATGTTAGGGCGGCGCCAAAGTGGGGAGCGTGATTTTCGTGTGGCCAATGTGCCTAACCTGTCAGAGCTCATCAATGCAGCCAATGATGATGTTAAGCTTATTTTACATGCAGACCCGGAACTGCAAAGCGAACGCGGCCAGGCTTTGCGCACTTTGATATATCTGTTTGAATGTGATGAGGCGATTAAGCTGTTCCGGGCTGGATAAAAGCCATACCTTTTAAGCTGAGTTATCGACTGGCTCTTTTTCAAGCTGTTTTTGTTGTTTTAAGTCTTCAACCTTTTGCTCTGGCACAACAAGGCCGGCTGAGATCACCAATTTTGCGCCCTCTTCAACCGACATGTCTAGAATGGTTATGTCGCGCTCTGGCAAAAACAAAAGATAACCAGAGGTTGGATTTGGTGTGGTTGGTAAGAACACGCTTAAAAATTTCTCGCCATCAGTAATTCTGTCGGCGATTTCACCGCGTGTATCAGTGGAGACAAATACAATGGCATAAAGGCCTTTGCGTGGATATTCAATAACGCCCACTTTTTGAAAACTATTACCGCTTTGTGACAGCACGGTTTCAAAGATTTGCTTTAGGGCGCGGTATAGATTGCGTACCACGGGCATACGGTCCAGCAAACTTTCACCGTAGCTTACCAGCGAGCGCCCAAACAAATTTGCTGTAAAGGCGCCTATGATCATAATGCCGAGAATGGCAACGACGAGTCCTATGCCAGGAATGGATTCAACAGGGATCGGAATGTCTGGAAACAGTTTAAGCAGATAAGGGGTGACCCAACTATCGATAAAATCAATAAAGGTCCAAACCATATAGATGGTGATGCCAATGGGGCCAACGATGACTAGACCGGTTAGGAAAGAATTGCGTAATTGGGTGCCAAAACGTAAAGGTTTTGTCTCATGATCAGCTTGAGTTAATTG
>JANQQH010000292.1 GCA_028285025.1 Hyphomicrobiaceae bacterium
CCAAAGCGCATGCGCAACACGCGCTCTTCACGCGGGGTTAAGCTGGCCAAAACCCGGGTTGTTGTTTCGCGCAAGTTGGACTGAATGGCCGCATCAATGGGCAGCACTGCGTTTTTGTCTTCAATAAAGTCACCCAAATGGCTGTCTTCTTCATCGCCAATAGGGGTTTCCAGTGAAATTGGCTCTTTGGCAATTTTTAAAACTTTGCGAACCTTTTCTAACGGCATGGCCAGTTTTTCTGACAATTCTTCAGGGGTTGGTTCGCGGCCAATTTCATGCAGCATTTGCCGCGAGGTGCGCACAATTTTGTTAATCGTCTCGATCATGTGAACCGGGATACGGATGGTACGGGCCTGGTCAGCAATGGAACGGGTGATGGCTTGGCGGATCCACCAAGTGGCGTAAGTAGAGAATTTATAGCCGCGCCGATATTCAAATTTATCAACTGCTTTCATCAAGCCAATATTACCTTCTTGGATTAGGTCCAAAAACTGTAACCCACGATTGGTGTATTTCTTGGCAATTGAAATCACCAGGCGCAAGTTGGCCTCAACCATTTCTTTTTTGGCGATGCGTGCTTCGCGCTCACCCTTTTGCACGTGGCGCACAATGCGGCGATATTCCGCAATATCTAGGCCGGTTTCAGACGCTAAGTTTTGAATCTCTGAGCGAATGTCTTCAATGGTTTTGCGTTCTGCATTAATGAAACTGGCCCAGCCCTTTCGTTTTGATTGAGCCATTTCATCGAGCCAATTGGGATCCATTTCGCGGCCCTGGTAGCTTTCATGAAACTCCATGCGCGGCACGCCATAACTGTCGCCCAAACGCATTAAACGGCCTTCATAACCAATAAGTTTTTTATTGATTGAATAAAGTTGTTCAACCAGCGCTTCAATCCGATTGTTATTTAAGGACAAGCTTTTTACGTCATTGACGATCTCTTCGCGTAATTTGTCATAGCGATTGGATTGCGCTTTGGAGAAGGTTTCATCGTTGAGATGTTTTTCAACTTTTGTATCTTGTAATTTGCGTAATTTTTTATAAGTCGCAGCAATGTTTTCAAACGTTTCCAAAACCTTTGGTTTTAGCTCCGCTTCCATTGCGGCCAAAGACAAGCTGTTTTCTAGATCGTCCTCATCTTCGTCTTCGTCAGTATTTTCGCTGCCCTCTTGCCCTTCAGGACTATCTTCTTGAGGAGCGGTGCTGGCGACTTGTTGGTCTTGTCCGCTCTGGGCTTCTTGGCCTTGGGACAAATCACCTTGGGTCATTTCTCCTTGCTGCACTTCTTGCCCCATGATTACAGGCTCTTTGGCTTCAGGCCCTGCATAGGTGGCTTCAAGGTCAATGATGTCTCTTAGTAGAATTTTGCCTTCCATTAATTCATCATGCCAGATGATGATGGCCTGGAAGGTTAAAGGGCTTTCACAAAGCCCTGCGATCATAGCTTCGCGGCCCGCTTCAATCCGTTTTGCGATGGCAATTTCACCTTCGCGAGACAAAAGATCTACAGTGCCCATTTCGCGCAAATACATGCGCACTGGATCATCCGTGCGCTCTGACGGTTCCCCGCTTTTGGTGGTTTTAACAATGGCTTTGGGCTCTTCGGCAACGGCAGGGGTGGCCGCTTCACTTTCTAAGTCCTCAACCTCTTCTTCTTCAACCACATTAATGCCCATGTCAGAGAGCATGGACATTACATCTTCAATTTGCTCAGATGTTACCTCGTCTGAGGGCATAACATCATTGAGCTCTTCATATGTGACATAGCCGCGGGTTTTGGCGGTTTTGATCAGCTTTTTAACTGAGCTGTCTGACATGTCCAAAATTGGACTGTCGCCTGATTTACCCTCTTCTTGTGCTGTGGTTTTGCTGTTTGTCTTCTTTTTCTTTTTAGGTTCTGAGCGTTTTACAGCTGCTGTGGAGGCAACGCTGGCTTTCGCTGTGGTTGTTTTAGAGGCTGGGGTTTTCTTTTTGGTCGTACTTGTTGCTTTTTTGGCCACTGTTTTTGTTGTTGCTTTCGTTTTGCTTTGTGTTTTTGTGGTTGTTGTTTTTGCCCGCGTGGTTTTGCTCACAGTTTTTGCCGGGGTGGTCTTTTTAACTGGGGTCGTCTTTTCTGCTGGCGTGGCTTTGGCTGTGGTTTTTCTTGCTGTTGCAGGCTTTTTAGCTGTTGTTTTTTTGGCTGTGGCCTTAGCAGTCGTGGTTGTTTTGGCCGCGGGCTTTTTTGCGGCTGTGGTGGTTTTTTTGGTGGTGGCCGCTTTTTTGGCTGCAGGGGCTCTTTTTGCTGGGGCCTTTTTGGTGGTTGAGGCCGCTCTTGTTGTGGTTTTTGCAGCAGGCTTTTTGGTTACAGTCTTGGTGGCCTTTTTCGCCGGGGCTGCTTTTTTGGTGGCTGTTTTTTTTGCTAGCGTGGTTTTGGCCGTTGTGGATTTAGCCGCAGTGGTTTTTTTGGTGGTTTTTGCTGTTCTGGTGGCCATGAATGTGCTCCGAAACACAATGGTTTACCGTAAAAATGTTCAATACGGTTGGTTAAACTTTAAAACACGCCGCTTGAAGCTCATGTTGCTTCAAGAAATGTGAATTTGTTTTTATTGCTTGAAGACAGGACTTAAAAGCTCTGTTCCAGGCTTAGGTGAAGCGTTTTAACGTGTAAGTGGACTTTGCGCTTATTCAAAAACGAGACCCATTATATTTGGTGCTTTTCCCCTTTAATTCAAGTTGGTCATTCCAGCTTTTTTGCAGTGAAAGTAAGCTAAAAACAGTTTGTCTTGGCGCTTTTAACAGGCAAAGTTGTGAAAATCTCCATGAATTAAAGACAAATTTAGTTCTGATTCGCTTATGAAGACTTAACGATGGCACTTGCAAACCAGAACATAAAGTGAACGCCATTGCTTTTATTGGAAAGATTTAAAGTATTAAATCTTTCTGTAGCTGAACACACGGCGCTAACTATTTGTCCTTGTGATTTATATCACTTCATTCAAGCTTAATTTTAAAGCCTGTTGAATGACCTTAATCCGTTCAAAATTTTGTTGATTTCCCTCTTCCATATACGCACGTTCAGCAGCTTCAAGCTCCTGTTTTAGCTCTTCAGCTTTATGATGCCGCATCATAAGATGATGCCATTCTTCCCGGACTTCTTTTGGGTCTTTATCCGGATCGGCATTAGTGCGCCCATTTTGGGCGATTGTGCGGTGCATGTCTTGGGCTGCTGAAGAAAGATCCAATTTTTCTAAATGAGACTGAATTGCTTGTCTGTCAAGCGAATTTTGTGTGAAATGAGCTTCTAATATGGCTTTACGTAACTTTTCTGCTGTGGGTGTTGTAAATTTAAGGCTGGAAATGAGTTCATCTTCGGTCTCTAGCAACCAGGGATGATCCATTAATGTGACCAGTAAACAGGCCTCATGCACATAATTTTTGCTCGATTTGTTTTTTAATAGAGGGCTTGTCATGAGCGAAGAGGTGGGGCCTGGCTTTCCATTAGGGGGCAAATGCCTTGATTTTTGGCTAAATTGGCTGCGTTTAAACTCAGACTTTGAGGATTTTGTTTGAGGTTTTTGAAACGCTTGCCAAAGTTGAGATTTAATTGATCTCATATAATGGGAGCGTACTGTTTGGTCAGCAATGCTATTGATTTGTTGAAATAGGCTTTGCTCAAGGGCTGCCCGACGCTCTGGTGTTTGCCAATTATCAACAGCGTATTCTTTTTCCCATAAAACTTGTGAGAGGGGTTTTGCACTTTCTAGCCGATTTCGCATTTCCCCTGCCCCTTGGGTTTTAAGTAAATCGTCAGGATCTTGCCCATCTGGCAAAAAGGTAAATTTCAAGGAAAAGCCAGGTTTTAACAAAGGCAGAGCGGTTTCAACGGCGCGAAAGGCGGCTCTTTGCCCAGCGTTGTCGCCGTCAAAACATAAAATTGGTTCTTGCGCCATGCGCCAGAGCAACTGAAGTTGGTTGGATGTAAGGGCAGTTCCTAAGGGGGCAACGGTTTGTTCAAACCCAGCGCCTGACATGGCAATGACATCCATATAGCCTTCAGTGACAATGACTGATTTTTTCTCATAGGCTGCTTTGCGCGCAAAGCTGGCGTTATAAAGCTGATGACCTTTGTGAAACAAGGGCGTTTCTGGTGAGTTGAGGTATTTGGCCTTTTGGAGCTCACTTAGCGCCCGCCCGCCAAAGGCGATAACGCGCTGTTTTACATCTGTAATTGGAAACATGATGCGATCGC
>JANQQH010000471.1 GCA_028285025.1 Hyphomicrobiaceae bacterium
CAAAAACTCATATGATGGCTTCTTAAATTATGGCCGGTTTGTCAATTTAAAATGTGAGTTTTTAAATGCGAAGATCTTATCATGACATATAAGCCAAAAACCAACACTTAATTACAAAAAGGAACCTTATGAGCCAAGAGATCAAACGCGCAATCGGCTTGATGAGCGGCACATCGGCTGACGGGGTCGATGCCGCGCTGATTAAAACAGATGGCGAGCAAATCATATCAACCGGACCTTACGCGTTTGTGGAATACTCAAAAGCTGAGCGCGCTGAAATTTTAGCCAAAATGCAGGCAGCCATCGCCGCCCCAGATCATAACGCCCGCAAACAACTGGGCTATGAACTTGCCCCCTTAATCACACAACGCCACGGGCAGGTGGTTGAAGCGCTCCTCAAAAAAGCAAATTTAAAAAATTCAGACATTGACGTCATCGGCTTTCACGGCCAGACCCTTTATCACGAGCCTGCCACCCAATTCACCTTGCAAGCAGGAGACGCACAAGCTTTGGCCAAACGATTATCCATCCCTGTGGTCCATGACTTTCGCTCCAACGATATGGCCCATGGCGGGCAGGGCGCGCCTTTGGTCCCGGTCTATCACCGCGCGCTTGTTGCCAAATCAAACTTCACCTTACCCGTTTGCGTGGTCAACATTGGCGGTGTGGCAAATGTCACTTGCATCGGACCAGATGGCCAGTTGCGCGCCTTTGATACGGGCCCCGGCAATGTGTTGATAGATGAATGGGTTGGCAAAACAACAGGCGAGCGCATGGACACAAATGGGGCTTATGCAAAAAAAGGCACAATCAACCAGCAAGCCCTGAAAACCTTCATGACCAACCCGTATCTCCAAGCTATGCCCCCCAAATCACTAGATCGTTATGATTTCTCAGATGATCCGGTGCAAAAATTGACCTTAGAAGATGGTGCCGCAACCCTGACAGAGTTCACAGTACGCGCCATTGAAAAAGCTTTAGACTTCATGCCAACGCCACCCCAAAGCTGGGTGATCGTTGGAGGTGGGGCCAAGAACCCCTATCTCATGCAACGCTTGAGCGATGTGTTGGACATGCCGGTTAAAAGCGGAGAGAATCTGGGCTGGCATGTTGGCTATGTAGAAGCCGAAGCCTTTGGCTTTTTAGCTGTTCGGCACTTAAATGCAATGCCTTTAACATTTCCTGGAACAACAGGGGTGAGAGAATCTGTGCAGGGCGGTGAAATTGTATTTAACTCTTAGGCTCAAGACCTATTAATTTTATGTGTTCTGTTGCCTTAGAGTAAAGCATAGCATTTAATCCCAAGCGGAAATGAGTAGGTGCCAATATCTCAATGGCAATTATCTAAGAAGAGATATTGACACTGAAAAATCAAATTTTGCGAAATAACGAATAAAGAGCAATCAGTGCGGCCACAACAAACCAAACTATTAATCCATGGTTATAAAGAAGGTGGGTAAGACCACTTTCTGCCCAAACGGCAGAGTGATCACCCGTGTGAGCATTTGCTGTTGTTAAACCTGTCAGCAATAAAATGGCAGTAAAATAGATCAATTTCATATCTAATTCCTTTTTAAGCAGTATATTCTTTTAATAATGTCAGAAGGTCTACATCTTCTCGAGCAGTAAGAGAAACGTAGGTAAACGTCATGGTCTCTCGCTCATTTATCATTTCCCCAGGGAAGGGCATATAGACCAATTCACGTGATGCAAAAGCTGGTGAAGCGGTGCCAATTTGCCAGTTTGCAGTGATTTTTGCATCGACCAAATTCATGGTGAGCCCATCTTTTCCCTCTTTTTGAAAAGGGATGTTCGCCAGTCTTAAATAGCTGTTTTTATCTTTTGCATCACGAAAGCTATCGATAAAACTTGTGGCCAATACTTGCAGTTCTTTGATCCTGTCTGATTCTGACTGACCTTTCATGTGCGAATGAAGGTGATCAGTACGGGAATGAGTATGGTTATGGCCAAAACCATAAAGTTCATCTTCTTGACTGTGATTGTGAGTATGAGTGTGAGGAGAATCGTGCATAATATTACTCCACCTCTGGACCTGTGGGAATGGTGACAGGTTTGTCAATTATCGATTTATGAGCCCCTAACTTGCCGTGTGAAACGAGGGTACCAAGTACATCAACAATCACACGAGTGGCCAAAAGCGCCGTTATATCAGAGCAATCATAGGGCGGGGAGACTTCAACCACTTCAAGACCGCAAATCCCCTCAGCGGCCACAAGTGAAACCAATTCAAGCGCTTCTCTTGGCAAGAACCCGCCCGGTTCAGGCCAACCGGTGCCTGGGACAAAGCCGCAATCAACACTGTCAATGTCAAAAGAAATATAAACTGCGTCTGCATCTTTCCACGCCAATTCAAGGGCGCGGGCTGCCGTTTCTGCTAGGCCAAGTTCCTCCACATCACGCATGGTGAAAATGTTGGTGTTGCGCTCTCTAGCAATTTGAACACCTTCACGTGGCACTTGCCAGCCGCCAATGCCCACTTGCACCAAATTGACAGCGGGCACATTGGCCAAATCAGTGGCATGAAACCAGGGTGTTGTATGCATTCGTTCATCAAGATCTTTTTCCTGAATATCAATATGGCGATCAAAATGCACAATGCCGATACGTTTTGAGGTGCATTCAGCGATCCCCCGTACACAAGGAAAGCCAATAGAATGATCTCCACCAATCATAATGGGCAACGCCCCTGATGAGACCACATGGCTGACTGCACGTGTGATTTGGTCAAAGGTTTTTTCAATATTGGCTGGAATGGTGAACACATCGCCAACATCGCAAAGGGTCATCTGTTCGCGCAGGTCAACACCCATCTCATAATTATAAGGGGTGTAAAGCGCTGAAATTTTCCGGACCCCCTGTGGTCCAAAACGTGTGCCTGGTCGATACGTCGTGCCCCCATCAAAAGGAATGCCAATTACAGCAGCATCATAAGCCCCCACCTCAGTTACATCTTCAATATAAGGGGCTTTTAAAAAAGTATTGATGCCCGCATAATGGGGTAGCTCGCCTCTTGCAAACGTTGGAATTGATTTATCTTCTA
>JANQQH010000473.1 GCA_028285025.1 Hyphomicrobiaceae bacterium
CTTATTACAGCCCGATGTTGGCGCGGTTTGTGCGCGGACTTGTTCATCATTTTGAAAATAGTGAAGCGTTTTGCTTTCATATTGAATTGAACCAAATCACTGATCTGTTGAAAGAGCCTGACCGGGAAGTGATGCGCCAACGCATGGAGGCCTTTCAAAACCTTTGGTTTGGCGGCACCAATATTGCTGCCAGCTTGGCTCATTTTAATCAGCGTTATTTAAAAGACCTGGCTTGTCGCAATACGGTTGTTTTATTATTCAGTGATGGGTGTGACACCTCTGGTGAGGCTGAGATAGTGCCCCCTATTGCCGAACTGCGCCGCTGTGTGCGCCGGCTTTATTGGATTAATCCTATGCAAGCGCGCCTGCAACGCGGCGGGCTGGTTTCCTCCAGTCCGTTAATGGCGGCAAAATCTTATATTGACGGGCAAATCTCAGGTGATAGTTTGCGCTCTCTTGAAACGCTGGCACGTGTCATGGCAAGGTAGTTTGTTCTAGAGATTGTGTACTGAGTGCCTTAACTTCCATGGTGAGACTTTTTGGATCAATTAATGGCACGGTTTAAATTAACTATTGAATATGACGGCACTCCATTTGTCGGCTGGCAGGTTCAAAAACAAGGACTTTCAGTGCAAGGGCAATTGCATAAGGCGTTGCTGGCGCTTTCAGGAGAGGACTTTGTACCGCGCGGGGCGGGCCGAACTGATGCGGGGGTACATGCACGTGGGCAAGTGGCGCATATTGATCTGGAAAAAGAATGGCTTGCCGATAAGGTTCGCGATGGGCTGAATTATCATTTAAAACCCGATCCGATTTCCGTTTTGTCTGCTGAACAAGTTGATGAGGCGTTTGATGCCCGCTTTGGGGCTGTCATGCGCCATTATGAATATTTGATTGTGAACCGGCGGGCGCGTTTGGCTCTTGATTTGGAAAAGGCTTGGCATGTAGGCCCTGCTCTTGACGCTTCGGCTATGCATGAAGCCGGCCAGGCTTTTATTGGGCATCATGATTTTACCACCTTTCGCTCTGTTCATTGTCAGGCAAAAAGCCCGTTGAAGTCAGTGGAGGATTTATCGGTTAAACAAGACGGGGCGCGGATTTTAATCTGCGTTTGCGCGCGCTCTTTTATGCACAACCAAGTGCGCTCTATGGTTGGCTCTTTGGTGCAAGTGGGGCTTGGCAAATGGCCTGCTAGTGGCATTGCCCAAGCGCTTGAGGCAAAAGACCGGTCCGCTTGTGGCCCGGTGGCCCCGCCTTGGGGGCTTTATTTTATGCGGGTTGACTATTGATGCGCTTGCATCCCTTTGCGCTATAAAAATTCAAAATTGTCTGCGCTCAATTGATCTGGCAGAACCCCTAACAAAGTAAGGCGATCCCCATTGCCAAAATCTATGCGGGTTGAAAGTTGGAAAAAGCCTGTGGTTGAGATAAGCGGGGTTATATCATCATAGGTTTCAACGCCTTCAAACTCTAGGGCAATGGTTTCCAGATTATTGGTGTTAAAATCTACGATCGTGTCTTGGCCATAGCCTTCTTTAAAGACAAAGTGATCTATTCCCCTTCTGCCGATTAGAAAGTCATTGCCTTGACCGCCATCGATGATATTGGTTTTTCTGTCGCCGATTAATTGATCTCTATGATCGGAGCCTATTATGTTTTCAATGCTGGAGAGCCGATCTCCTGAAGCATGGCCACCAAAACCTAAGCCGGCGTTGGAAAAAAAGCTCGACAAGAAAATGCGAACGCCGCCACTTGAGTCTGAATAATCTACTGTGTCATTGCCTTGCCCGCCATTTATGTCATCACGCCCAAAGCCACCATTTAACAGATCATCCCCGTGGCCGCCATTCAGCTCGTCATTGCCGCCAAAGCCAAGTATGGTGTCATCTTGGTCGGTACCATTTAAAATGTCGCTATCAGGGGTGCCAATGATGATGCTGTTTTCCTCCACATCTAGCAGATCGAGGGTGAAGGTCTGCGTGGTGGAAAGGCCGCCAGTGTCTGTGGCCTCAATTTGCAGAGTAAAGCTTGGGGTTGTTTCAAAATCAAGCTCGGCGCCGTTTGCAACTTCTAGATTATTGCCATTGATAACAAATTGGTCTGCCCCTGTGCCGCCTAGAATGGTAAAGCTTGTGCTGTCTGGCACATCAACATCTGTAACAGAAAGGGTGCCAACAAGTGTGCCTTGCGGGCTGTTCTCTTCTACTGTCAGACTGCTTAAGGTAAGATTGGTTGGAGCGTCATTGACTGATTGAATGATCAGGTTTGCCGTGGCTGTGCTGCTTGCACCATTGCCATCATCAATGGTATATATGAAGCTGGCAGGACCGAAATAGTTGGCATCGGGTGTGAATAAAATATTGCCTGATGTTGTTCGTTCAACGGTCCCATTTGTTGCGCCTGACACTTGAGTAATGGTTAGGGTATCATTGTCCGCATCACTATCATTGGCGAGCAATCTACTGGCAAGAATGGTTGTGGGGGTATCTTCATCAAGAGTGATCCCGGTATCATCTTGGGCTATTGGGTCGGTGTTTGCGTTGATCACATTTACGATTACGGTGGCTGTATCTTGCCCACCGCTTAAATTATCTGCCAGATAGGTGAAAGACGCCTGACCAACAAAATCAGTGTTAGGGGTAAAGATAATGTCCCCAGCAACATTAAACTGGGCGGTTCCATTTATCTCATTTGTCAATTGTTGGATAATCGGCTCATTTGTCCCCTCATTCACATCATTTGCAAACAAGGCATCGCGTGTGATGATTAAAGGTTGATTTGTGTTGGCTTGGAATTGGTCATCAACAGCATCAAAGGGGCTACTTTCTTCCATAAAGGCTTGAAAGAAAGCGTTATCAGAAAATCCTTCCCGATCTTCAATTGTATATCTAAAGGCGGCCGCTTCACCTGGGTTTCCTGTTGGGGTGAATAGAACATTGCCATCTTGCTTTACAGTGGCTGTGCCCCCTGTAATGGTTTCAACTGAAACAATGGTGAGGGGATCGCCATCATAATCAATATCATTTGCAAGGATATCCTGACTGAATATAAGCGTCGGTCTATCAGAATAAACAGGGGTGTTTTCATCATTGCTTGCGATGGGAAAATTATTTTGTGGGGTAAATTCCAAATGAACCCTGGCCATTGAGGGGGCTGATATTCCATCTGTTGCTTCATACTCAAAATGGGCAAGCCCATTGAAATAGAATCTGGGCGTAAATTGAATATCACCATTGGCAAGCAATTCTACTTGTCCATCAGGGGCGTTCATGACCCTGGTGATTGTTAGATTGTCGCCATCAAAGTCTTGATCATTGGCCAGCAAAGAGGTGCTGGAGAGTATGATTGGGGTGTCTTCTAGTGCTGTGGGGCCTTGATCGTCTTGAACGATGGGACTGGAATTTTCTAGTGTCAGCGCATTAAAGGCAACTGTTCCATCATTAAAACTGAAAAATTCTGTGTTTGAGACCGTGTCTGTGCCATCGCCCTGATCGCTGCGCAAATCTTCAATGCGGATCGCCCCGTTTAGATATTGCGTTATACGATAGTCGGCCCTGTTGCCAGAATAGATGCTGGTGTCATTGTCACCTTGCCCTCCATCTATCACATCATTGCCCTGGCCTCCCTCAAGCATGTCATTGCCATCGCTGCCGGATAAATGATTGGCAAAATCAGAGCCTGTGATTTGATCATCAAATGCGCTGCCAGATATGCTTTCAATGGAAACAACATCTAACCCTTGAGCGTTTCCGCCGCTAAATGCGCCGGTGCTCAGATCTGCTCTGATGGCACTGGTGGCGTCTCTAAAATCGAGCGTGTCATTGCCCCGGCCACCGATAATCGTATCTCCCCCTTGGGTCACTATGACACGATCGTCACCTTGGCCGCCTTCTATAACATTGGCTGCATTGTTGCCGGTGAGAGTGTCGTTAAAGTTTGACCCTGTTATGTTTTCAAAATTTGCGATTTGATCGCCTGTTGCGTGGCCGCCATCGGCTGAACTTTGGGCCAGATTTATATTCACCCCAGCGTTAGAACTTGAATAATCTAGTGTGTCTGACCCTGAGCCCGCATTGAGATTATCAGCGCCAGTGCCGCCTTCTATGATGTCATCGCCCTGGCCGCCTGAGATGATATCATTGCCATTTAGCCCTCTTAGAATGTTGT
>JANQQH010000475.1 GCA_028285025.1 Hyphomicrobiaceae bacterium
AAATTTCTAATAAACAGCTTTATGCGTATGCCAAAGAGATTGAGGGGCTTGATCATTCGCCTCAGGTGCGTGTGTTAAGGCGGGTTGATGAGTTTGACCGATTTGTGTCTGTGATGGTGTTTGTGCCTCGAGATCAGTTTTCAACTGATAACCGCAAACTTATTGGGGATTATTTGGCAGATGTTTTTCATGGTCGGGTGAGTGCGCATTATCCCTTTTTTGCTGAGAGCCCTTATGTGCGGATTCATTTTATTATTGGTCGCGATAAAGGCAAGACACCAAGGCTGTCTTGTGAAAGGCTTGAGGCTGAGATTGAAGATATTTGCCGGCGCTGGGAAGATCGGTTGAGTGATGTTGTTGGTGCGGTTTATGATCGCGAGGAACAAGCGCTATTAACTGAACAATATGGTGATGCGTTCCCGGTGGGGTATCAGGAGATTTACGGTACATCGCGCCTACTTGAAGACATTACGATTATTGAGGAAATGGATGAAAACCGCGCCACTGCGGTGGCTTTTCATGATGATCGTGAGGGTCAAAAAGATTGTGTTGAGGTCACGCTTTATAACCTTGGGGAACCAATACCGCTTTCAAAACGGGTACCGATATTTGAAAATTTAGGGTTCTCTGTTATTCATGAGCGCAGCTATTCTGTTGTGCCTAATAAGGGAGAAGGCCAGCAAGAGATTTATCAACACATGATGTTGCTGCGCACTCACAATGGGCAAGCTGTTGATTTGCAAAAATTAAACGGGCCGCTTGTTGAAGGGTTTATGGCGGTTTGGCGTGAGAGGGCTGCCAATGATGGGTTTAACGAGCTCATTTCATTGTTGGGTGTGCATTGGCGTGAAGCGGCGCTAATGCGTGGGCTTGGCCATTATATGCGTCAGATCAATGTGCCTTATGAGCAAGACTATATGGCGCATGTGCTGGTGCGTTATTCAGCCATTACCAAGACGTTGATTGATTTGTTTCATGCCCGGTTTGACCCTGTACAACAAAAGGGGTCGTCGGCCAAAGTCAAACGGCTTAATAAAAAGATTGAGCAGGCTTTGGCTGATATTCCTAGCCTTGATGAAGACCAGATTTTACGCTCGTTCCAAAATTTAATAATGGTGGCGCTGCGGACTAATTTTTATCAACGTGATGAGCATGATCACGCGCCAGAGAGCATCACTTTTAAATTTGATAGCCAGAATGTTGAAGGGGCGCCTGAACCGCGCCCCTACCGGGAAATTTTTGTGTACTCGCCTAAAGTTGAAGGGGTGCATTTGCGTTTTGGCAAAATTGCGCGCGGGGGTTTGCGGTGGTCAGACCGGCACCAGGATTTCCGCACCGAAGTGCTTGGGCTTGTCAAAGCCCAGTTGGTGAAAAATACGGTGATTGTGCCGACCGGGTCTAAGGGTGGTTTTGTGCCCAAAGACATGCCGGAAAATCCTAGCCGTGAAGAGTTTATGGCGTGCGGGATTGCAGCTTATAAACGTTTTATAAATGCATTGCTTTCCGTTACAGACAATTTAAAGGGTAAAAAAGTTATTCCGCCGCAAAATACGGTGCGTTATGATGATGATGATCCGTATTTGGTTGTAGCCGCGGATAAGGGTACGGCGAGTTTTTCAGATATTGCCAATGAGATTTCTTGTGAGCGCGGCTTTTGGCTGGGTGATGCGTTTGCCTCTGGTGGGTCGCAAGGCTATGACCATAAGGTGATGGGCATTACCGCGCGCGGTGGCTGGGAAGCTGTAAAGCGCCACTTTAGGGAAATGGATATTAATATTCAGCGTCAGCCATTTACCGCCATTGGGGTTGGCGATATGTCTGGGGATGTGTTTGGCAATGGCATGTTGTTGTCTAAGGCAACCAAATTGCTGGCTGCTTTTGATCACCGCGATATTTTCATTGATCCTAACCCAGACCCGAAAAAGAGCTGGGCGGAGCGTAAACGCTTGTTTGATTTGGGGCGTTCTTCTTGGGGGGATTATAATAAGAAGCTGATTTCTAAAGGTGGGGGTGTTTTCTCTCGTGCGGCGAAGTCAATTAAGTTAACACCGGAAATTGCTAAAATGCTTGGTGTGACACAAGGTGAGATGTCTCCCACGCAATTGATGAAATCTATTTTACAGATGGAAGCTGACCTATTGTGGTTTGGGGGCATTGGCACTTATGTTAAGGGTGCGGTTGAGCCCAATGGCCAGGTCGGTGATCGGGCCAATGATAGTATTCGGGTGAGTGCCGATGAATTGAATGTGAAAGTTATTGGTGAGGGCGCCAATCTTGGCATTACCCAAGCTGGGCGGATGGAATTTGCCAATAAAGGTGGCCGGGTCAATACGGATGCGATTGACAATTCAGCGGGTGTGAATTCTTCAGACTTGGAGGTGAATATTAAGATTGCCTTGGGCCAAGCGATGCAGGCGGGCCGTTTGACAATGGCTAAGCGCAATAAAGTGCTTGCGTCTATGACAGAAGATGTGGCCAAGCGGTGTTTGGTGAACAATTATCGCCAAACTTTAACTTTATCACTTGGAGAATATCGGGGGCTTTCTGATTTAGGGTTCCAACAACGGTTGATGCGGTCATTGGAAGATCAAGGCTTGCTTAATCGGGCCATTGAAGGGTTGCCGGATGAGTCTGAGTTGGCAGAGCGACAACAGGCAGGCCAAGCGTTGAGCCGACCAGAGCTTGCTACTCTTTTAGGGTTTGCCAAAATTGATCTTTTTAATCAGTTGGTCAATGAGCCGATTGTGGATGATGGCTATTATGTAGCTAGTTTGAAAGACTATTTCCCTGAGGGCATGCAAAAAGAGTTTGCAAAAGACATTCGCTCTCATCCCCTAAAGCGGGAAATTGTTGCCACGCAATTGACCAACGATATTATTAACCGGGGTGGGTCAACCATGTTTGTTCGTTTAAGTGAAGAGACCGGGCATTCATGTGGAGATTTGGCCGGGGCCTTTTCTTTGGCGAGCACTGTGCTTGGGCTTCATCAAATTTACGATGCGGTTGATGGGCTGGATAATAAGATTAAGGGCGGCGTGCAGTTGGCACTTTATGCTAAGTTGCAATTTATCACCCGGCGCAGAACCGCTTGGTTTATGGTGAACGGTGATTTTAGTGCCGGTTTGACTCAACAAATAAAGGTTTATAAGTCGGGGCTGGCAGATTATATGAAAGCGGCCAAGCGGTCCTTGTCTAAAGACAGACAAGCTGTTATGGCGCGTGATTTTGACGAGATGATTAACCAAGGTGTGCCGGAAGACCTTGCCCGTTCAATTTCTGAGTTGCCTTTGCTTTGTGATGGTCTTGACGTGGTGTTGGCGAGCAAGCAGGCAAACCGGGAGGTTTGCAAACTTGCGTCGATCGATCAGGTTGTTGAGGATACGTTGAAATTAGGGGCCCTGACCCAAGCAACAGAACATGTGCCTGAGCAAGATGTGTACGATCGATGGGCCCTCAATGCGGTTGTTAGTCGTATTCAATGTGCTCGCCGGTTGTTAGCGGCGCGCATTGGTGCTCATCGTGATGGGTTTGATGCCTGGGCCAATGAGCATGAGGTGACATTGAACCGCAGCCAATCTGCAATTGGTGAAATTTTATCTGGTGGTGATGTTGGCCTGTCTAAATTGATTGTGGCTGTTGGGCAATTGGATGAATTAGCCAGATAGTTGCACGAAATATTTGATTTAAAAACGCCCACTTTGAAATTAGGTGGGCGTTTTTTGTGGCTAGCCGGAGCCTTAATCATGGTAATTAAGGCACTTCTCAAGGCTTGGGTTTTTATAAAAGCAAATATGATCAATTGGCACTGTCATTATCGCAAGATTTATCAAGTGGGGCTGATTTATGGTTTTGTCATTAAAACGAAACTTTAAGGTTTAAGGATTGCTTTGATGAACAGACAAGTGCAATTGGCGAAATATCAAGCCCGGCTTGAACGG
>JANQQH010000477.1 GCA_028285025.1 Hyphomicrobiaceae bacterium
CCCACGCGGCGACACCACCATGGTAGACGCCTACCTCACCCCCCTCCTGCATCACTACACAAACCAAGTCCAAACCCAGCTCGACACCAACCGCACACAAATAGACCTCTCCTTCATGACATCCTCAGGTGCCCTGTGCGCCCCTGAAAACTTCAATGGCAAAGACGCCATCCTCTCTGGCCCCGCTGGCGGCATTGTCGGCGCCGCCAAAACCGCCAAACAAGCCCGGTTTAACAAGATCATTTGTTTTGACATGGGCGGCACCTCCACAGATGTAGCTCACTACAACGGCAGCTATGACATCAGCTTTGAAACTGAAATCGCCGGCAACCGTTTGCAAGCCCCCATGCTACACATTCACACCGTCGCCGCCGGGGGTGGATCAATTTTAACCTATGACAATGCCCGCATGAGCGTGGGTCCTGAAAGCGCCGGCGCCCATCCCGGCCCCTTATGCTATCGCAACAACGGGCCACTAACCATTACCGACGCCAACCTGATGACCGGGCGCATTGACCCTGAAAGCTTTCCCCATATCTTTGGCCCCACTCAAGATCAACCGCTGGACAAGACAAGCGTGAAAACCGCCTTTGAAAAACGCGCTAAAGAAATTGACGATACCTTAAGCCCCGCTGCCATTGCCGAAGGCTACATCCGCATCGCCAATGAAAACATGGCCGCCGCCATTAAAAAAATCTCTGTTGAGCGCGGCATAGATGTCAGCACCTACACCCTGCAATGCTATGGCGGCGCTGGCGGCCAACACGCAGCAGCCATTGCCCAAAACCTTGGCATCCCAAAAGTGTTTATTCACGCCCAAAGCGGCCTGCTTTCAGCCTTCGGCATGGGACTGGCAAATCTCGCCGCCCGCCGCCGCAAAATGCTCAACACGCCTTTAACCCAAACAACAGAGCAAGACTTGAAAGCAATCGCCGATGACCTTAGCAAAGCCGCCCAACAGGACCTGGAAAATCATGAAGGATCTTTGGCCACAACCGCAACATGCTACCTTGCCTATCAAGGCGTAGAAACCAAACTCCCCATCCCCTTATGCCCCCCTGACAAAATGCGCAAGGCCTTCGAACAAGTCCATAAAGACCAATTCGGCTTCCTGCAAACCCAAACACCCATTGTGATTGAACAGATAGAGGTAGAGGTTACTCTCAATCAGGACACATTGGCCCAGACACCCGAATTAGAAAAAAGCAACAAGCCCCCTGCACCCACCAAAACCATCCAAATTTTTGACCAAGGCGATTGGCAATCGGCGAATTTATATGATGAAACCAAAGAGCAAACGTTAGTCGGTCACAACCTTAACGGCCCCGCTTTGCTGATTGAACCCAACCAAACCATCTTTGTCCCCAAAGGCTGGACAGCAAGCAAAACGCTTGAAGGCCACGTCATCTTGGACCACCAACAGATCAAACAAGATCACGCCAAAATCAGCACCCAAAAACCAGACCCCATCCGTCTTGAGCTGTTTAACAGCCTTTTCATGTCCATTGCCGAACAAATGGGTGAGGCCCTGCGCGCGACCGCCCAGTCCGTCAACATTAAAGAACGTCTCGACTTTTCTTGCGCCATCTTTGATCAAACCGGCGCCCTAATTGCCAATGCCCCGCACATGCCCGTGCACCTTGGCTCAATGGACCAAGCAGTCAGCGCCATCATCAAGGCCAACCCTGACGGCATTCACCAGGGTGATGCCTTTATGATCAACGCCCCTTATAGCGGCGGCACCCACTTGCCAGACATCACCGTCATCACCCCAGTTTTTGAAAAGGATCAAGTGTTTGAAAAAGACAAGCCCATCGCCTTTGTCGCTGCCCGCGGTCATCACGCCGACATCGGCGGCATCACCCCTGGCTCCATGAGCCCCATGGCAACAACCATCCATGAAGAAGGCATCACCTTTGAGAACACCCCTGTTGTAAAAAACGGTGTCTTTCAAGAGCAAACCGTCAAAACCTTACTCACTGACCACCAATACCCCGCGCGCAACCCTAAGCAAAACATAGCCGACCTAAAAGCCCAACTAGCCGCCTGTGCCAAAGGCGTGAAAGAACTGCAAACCGCTTGCAAAAATTTCGGCACAAATGTGCTCCAAGCCTATATGAGCTTCGTCCAAACCCAAGCCGAAACCGCTGTCAAAGACCTGATCGAGCACATCGCCACAGACAAACTCGGCGGACAATTTGAAGGCAGCTACAAAACC
>JANQQH010000296.1 GCA_028285025.1 Hyphomicrobiaceae bacterium
CCATGAAAACTCCCCCGCAACAGATTTAAAGGCTAGCCCGTGCCTTAAATCTCATGGTTAGACTTTTGCATTTTAAAATCGTTTGTCAAGGATTTCACTTGCGCTCCGCGTCCTTGACAAACGATTTTAAAATGCAAATTTCTCACCATGAGATTTAAGGCACTCCTTGGCTCTGAGCTTCCGCTTCAGTTAGCGCTTCTGGGGTGCCAACATGCATCCATAGGCCTTCGTGTTTAAGGCCATATAATTTGTTTTTTGAAATCGCTTGGTTCCATAAGTGATTGAGTGAAAACGGACCGCTTGGCGCACCATTTAGAAAATTTGGGGTCGCAATGCTAACACCGGCAAAAACATAATCTGTTTCTTGGCCCTCAGAGCGCCGTTTCAATGTACCATCTTGATTTAACAAAAAATCACCTTTGCCATCATAGCCAAGAGATGTGTGACGGTTTGCCAACAACAACAGACTATCCATTTTGTCAGGATCAAAAGCTTGAACAAGCCTTGAAAGGTTAGATAATTGAGTGCCCTGATTTTCCAACCAGACGCTATCAGAGTTGTGAATAAAAAACGGCGCATCATCGAGATAAGGGCTGGCTTTGATCAACCCACCGCCAGTATCGAGCAAACAATCTCTTTCATCTGAAATAATCACCTTGATGTCTTTATGAGTTTGCAAATGAATTTCTAACGGATCAGCAAGATAGTGGACATTAACAATAATCTTTTCAACACCAACCGCTTTTAAACGCTCAATCACATGTTCGATGAGCGGCTGACCATTTAACGGCACCAATGGTTTGGGCATTGTATCGGTTAAAGGGCGCATACGAGAGCCCATACCAGCGCCCAGAATAAAAGCTTGTTTTATCGGAAGGTCTGTCATCATGCCGTCTCTTTTGTAAAAAAGGACGCGCGCAAAGGCACAGGAAAATGCTCCCCAAACCACTCGCTTAACGCCTGCAATGCCGGATGGGGCAAATTGCGTTCTAAATAATCCCAAATACGCGGCAGATGGGCAAGATAATGGTGCTTGCCATCGCGTTTACTCAAACGCACAAAAATACCCAAAAGTTTACAAGCCCGCTGCGCCCCCAAGATCGCATAGCAAGTAAGAAACTCTTGCGCGTCAAAACGAGCATCTTGGGCTTTCATATTTTCTAAGTATCTGTTGAGCAGGTGTTGTTCTGTCTGGACAGGGATCGTCAAGCGCGCGTCTTGACACAAGGAGACCACATCATAAGCCGCATGGCCTTTTAAAGCATCTTGAAAATCGATAATGCCAACACTCGCAATCCCTTCCTTTTCTTTCAGCCTGATTAAATTAGGGGAATGAAAATCTCGTAACACCCAATTATTGTTGTCCCCCTCCAACTGTTGGAAAAGGTCATCCCAAATGGCGTTAAATGCACCCTGTTGTTCGTCTCCGCAATTTTCATTTTTAACATAAGGCCAATACCAATCAAGTGTCAGCTGTGTCTCAATGCTCAAAGCCTGCCGGTCATAAACCGGCAAATTATAGGGCTTATCATTCACGAACATAGGCTTTGGCGGGATTTGTTTTAATTTTACCAAAACATCAATAGCTGGCTCGTATAACGAACATATGTCTTGGCCCTGATTTGTTATGAGATCAAAATATTGCTCATCCCCCAAATCATCAATTAATAGCAACCCTTGATCAAGATCATGATTGTAAATTTGCGGCAGAGCAAACCCTTCTTCATTTAACGTTTGGACAATGGCAACAAAGCTTGTCATATCTTCAGCCAAATGAGCAATTTGGCTATAAGGCTTGCCATCCTTAACAGGGGGTCCATCTGGCTGTGGTAGAGCGTTCATAAGCAGGGCCGTTTGCCCCTCTTGTTGCAAACGAATATAGCTTCGCGTAGAAGCATCCCCTTGCAGATAGGACCAGCTCGCTTGCCGCCAGGCGCTGTTATCAATAAAGCTTTGCATGTGAGAAAAGCGATTAAGTTTTGCCGCCCCCTTACCATAGCCTTTTAGGCTCAAATTGCGGCTCGCACCCCCCTCATCTTCTTCCAACAGAACGTCCAAACGATCATGAATTTGATGAGCCCCCAATTGCTCTGGCCACTCAATCAGTGTGAGATGAGTACCAAGTTGATCATAAAGACCTAATTCTTCAACCTCACCAGGATCACTTAGGCGGTAAAGGTCATAATGAGCAATGTCGAACCGATCAGTTTGATAGGAAATAAGCAAAGGAAAGGTTGGGCTAGGCACTTCTAGCTCCCACTCTTGAGCAATAGCCCGGATCAAAGCACGAGCAAAGGTTGATTTACCAGCCCCTAAATCCCCCTTTAAAAAAACAGTGTCACCACGCCCTAACATGGCGGCAAATTGGCTTGCCAGCCTTTCTAAAGCCTTTTGGTCCAGGCAACGCCTGGAGAAAAGAGCTTTGCTTTTATCGGCTGCAAGAGGGCTTGGTGTCACGCATTACTCCATCGAGCTTAAAAGAAACTGGTGGTTAGACAGCTCATTTCATTCAATTGAACTGACATGACCGGTGTTATGCGGCATTTGAGCTACTTTGGTCAAGTTGTTGTAGATCATCTGATTTTTGTGGTTGTTTTATGGGCAAATGCACTGTGATGGTTGTACCTTGGTGTTCTTTTGACTCTAAACTGACAGATCCATGATGCAATTCAACCAAGCTTTTCACGATTGAAAGCCCAAGACCTGCCCCGCGATGCTGAGAGCCACGTGAATGGCTCTCAAATCGCTCAAAAACAGAGTCTTGCTCAGCCTCAGGAATGCCACACCCATGATCTGTCACAGCAATGCTAATGTGCTGTTTTTTCTTTTTGGCAATGATATTGACCTGAGCGCCTGTATCAGAAAAACCCACAGCATTAGACAACAAGTTATAAAGAACCTGGCTTAAACGTTTCGGATCAACCTCAAAACTAGGCAAATTCTTTGCAATCTGAATATCCAGCTCAATATTCTCATTGGCAAATTTGCGTTTTAATTGTTTTGCTGCCAGTTCAATCACTTCCTCTACCTGAACAAGAGAAAAATTCAAATCGAGCCCACCTGCATCAATGCTAGCCAAATCAAGAATGTCATCAACAATGGCCAGCAATGTGTCTGAAGAATATTGAATATCAGCCAAATATTCACTTTGCTTTTCATTAAGTTCACCAATAGCGTTGGAGGACAACAGCTCACTAAAGCCAATGATATTGGTAAGCGGAGAACGCAACTCATAAGACACATGCGAGATAAAGGTATTCTTTAATTTATCGGCTGCCACCAAAGCTTCGTTGCGCTCAAGCAAAACCCGCTCCATACGCCGATGAGCGGTCACATCTTTGTAAGTTAAAAGCGTAGCCCCATCTGGCAAAGGGCTGGCAGAATATTGAATAACTTTGCCATCTGGCAACGTTAGCTGTGCGCCAATGGTGTCGCGCCGATCACTGATGGAGGTGACCGCGCTATGCACATCGCCCCAAGACGCATCATCAAATATGGAGCGACATTGATAGATCACTTCATCAATATGGGGGGTGCTGCGCAAAAAATTATTATCCAACTGCCACAATTCTGCAAAGGCCGGATTGTATAGTCTAAGACGACCATCGGTAGAGAACACTGCAACCCCTTCTGCCAGATTATCAAGGGTCTCCCTTTGCACCCCGATCATCTCATTGTAACGGCTCTCCATCGCCAAGCTTTCAGTAACGTCATCATACAAATGTGTAACCCCGCCATCAGAGCGGTTCTCACACATTCTGTGAATTGTGCGCCCATCTGGTAAATGCCACCATTCTTCACGGTTTTCTTGTGAGCGGTACATCTCTAACTGGGCCGCCTTCCAAGCCCGATAATCGGCCTCTTCTGGCAACAGCCGCATTGTGCTCAAATGATCAAGGATTTCCCCTTCGGTCGGGCCAGCATCTAACCAATTTTGATCCAAAGACCACAAATCAACATAGGCTTGGTTGCAAAAGGTCAAACATTGTTTGCCATTAAAAATAGCAATGGCCGTGGAAACACGATTCAATGTTTTGGTGTGGGCAGCAATAAGGTTATCAAGCTGGCCCTCAGCATTTTCAATTGCGCCAACGTCAATGGCAAGACCAGCACTGCCTTCATTTAAAGGAATGGCAATCGCATCAAAAGCGCGCCGTTGCCCACCAATAATGGTATGGAAACGTTCTGAAAATGTTTCTTGGTTTTCTATTTTTTCGGCCACTTGTTTACGCTGGCGCATTTCCAACAACTCAATTTGACGCGCTTTAATATCTTCTAAATCTGTGGCTTCCACCGCTTCCATATAAGACTGATTGACCCAGGTGATCTTATTATTTTCATCACGAAACCAAATGGGAAGCGGCAGAGCATTAAGAAGTGACTTTTGCGCCTCAACCAATTGTGATAAGCGGCGGCGGTGCTCATAAATATTGGCAATTTCACTGGCACTCCCAGCAATGTTGCGCAAACGCAAAATCGGGGTGCCACCAGCTGAGCGCCCATCAGCCTCTAAATGATGAGCCGAAAGGGTGCGAATGGTAATAGTAAAACTATGGCCCTGGCTAAACAGCTCTTCAAGTTTGGCACGCAATTCTAAGGCGGAGGCCGTTTCCAGCCATTGATCAAAATACAATGTATCTGAAAAATGAAAAGGAATGCCTGTGTCAGTATCAAGGGTATGAATGATAAGATTAGGTTCACCTTTTTCATCCCACAACATCAACAATTGTGGTTCCGCCTTCAACATGGCTTGGGCCAAATTTAATTCTTGGCGAATGGTATTAACATCTTTATTGGCCCGTATACGTTCTTGATGCGCGTTTTTTTGAATACGCAAGGCCTGATAGGACATGACGCCTGAAAAAACCAAAGCCCCCAAGCTCAAAATCATCGCCATAAATTCCCATGAGCCAAGCAAATCATTGCTTCCCAGGCCAGAGATCTGCCCCGCCCAAAGCGCCAAACCGATAAAAGCAGCGCTAACCACAAGCAGCGGCAAGGTATGGCTAAATTGCGGAATGGCAGAACCAACTTTGCGCATATGGTGTGAGATTTTGTTGCTGTATATGTTGTTATTACTTGGCATCTTGATCAGCCACCAGGCCCTTCAATAATGCGGAGGAATTAATTTTCATTGTTTGCTTGAAGCGATTAAAAAGACAAATGCACAACTAAAACCCCCCATTTAAAGACCCCCGCCAGGTGGATTTTGTCTATTAACCTTCCAACCCATTCGCCTGTATTCCAAACACCAAACAAAAAGCGAATCGTAACCAAGTTTACACATTCTTAAGGGACGAACTCAAACAAACAGCCTAAGTTTTTCAAGCTTACTCACAGCAATATAGCTTTGCGTAGAAAATTATTTGATTGCAGCTCTATTTCAGAGCAAAATTTGGACATTTTTAAATAAAAAAGAGAGGCTTGGCACAAAGCTCAAAACCTCTCTTTTGTCTCTCATTAAGGGGTACTTAATAGCGATAATGCTCTGGCTTATAAGGCCCACTCACGTCAACGCCAATATAATCAGCTTGCTCTTTAGAAAGGGCGGTTAGTTTTACCCCAAGCTTTTCAAGATGGAGCTGCGCAACTTTTTCATCTAATTTTTTAGGCAAGACAAAAACATCTTTGCCGTATTTTTCATGATTTTGCCAAAGCTCAATTTGCGCCAAAACCTGATTGGTAAATGACGCGCTCATCACAAAACTTGGATGGCCAGTGGCACAGCCAAGATTAACCAAGCGCCCCTCTGCCAACAAAATAATCCGCTTTCCATCAGGAAACTCTATTTCATCAACTTGAGGCTTAACATTGTGCCATTTGAAATTGCGCAGAGCCGCCACCTGAATTTCACTGTCAAAATGACCAATGTTGGAAACAATGGCCCGGTCTTTCATCTGGCGCATATGATCAACAGTGATGACATCTTTGTTGCCCGTTGTGGTCACAAAAATATCACCTTGCGCAACCACATCGTCCAAAGTTTGCACTTCATAACCTTGCATCGCCGCTTGCAAAGCACAGATCGGGTCAATTTCGGTTACAATCACCCTGGCGCCTTGACTACGCAAGCTTTCAGCAGACCCTTTGCCCACATCACCAAAACCGCAAACAACAGCCAACTTACCAGAGACCATCACGTCAGTGGCCCGTTTGATGCCATCAACCAAACTTTCACGGCAACCATAAAGATTATCAAATTTTGATTTTGTCACACTGTCATTGACATTAATGGCCGGGAATGGCAAGCGGCCATCTTCAACCATTTGATACAAACGATGCACACCTGTCGTGGTTTCCTCAGATACGCCTTTAATCGCATCTCTTTGGCGCGAAAACCAACCTGGGCTTTGCTCGAGACGTTTTTTAATGGTGGCAAAAAGAACAGTTTCTTCTTCGTTGCCAGGATTATCGAGCACAGAAATATCTTGTTCAGCTTCAGCACCCAGAATGATATAAATGGTCGCGTCCCCACCATCATCCAAAATCAAATTGGCAGGCTCACCATCACTCCAGTCAAAGATTTTATCAACATAGTCCCAATAATCTTCCAAAGTTTCCCCTTTATAGGCAAACACAGGAATACCAGCGCGCGCAATGGCAGCAGCAGCATGATCTTGAGTTGAAAAGATGTTACATGACGCCCAACGAATATCAGCCCCTAAAGCTTTTAAGGTTTGAATGAGCACAGCCGTTTGAATGGTCATGTGCAAACAACCTGCAATACGTGCCCCCTTTAAAGGTTTCTTGTCGTGATATTCATCGCGAATAGACATAAGGCCCGGCATTTCCGTTTCAGCTATGGCGATTTCCTTGTCACCAAAGTCGGCCGCGCTCATGTCTGCAATTTTATAGTCGGTGAACTCAGTCATCGTTCGTCCTTTTAAAATCTTAATATCTTTTTCGTGAATGTTTGCCAAGCGCACCTTGAATGATGGGTGCCTTTTTGATGTAGGCTTTATATAGGGCGGCCCCAAAAGAAGCAAGAGAAGATATAAAGAAAGTTTTATATGATTAGAACGGACTATTCTTCTTCGTGAAAGCGCGCTTCAATAAGCTGAGTAAGCGCTGACAAAGCCGGTTCTGCTTGCGGCCCTTGGGCCTCTATTAAAATACGCGAGCCTTGAGAGGCGGCCAACATCATTAACCCCATAATAGAAGCCCCCCCAACGGTTTGCCCATCTTTCGTCACATCGATTTTGGCCTCAAACTGGCTTGCACATTTGACAAAAGCCGCTGAAGCACGCGCATGCAGGCCTTTTTTATTACAGATTGTGATTTCTGCAAATATGGGCTTTTCGCTCACATTTACCCCCCGCTCTTGTCTACCCTCAGTTGTTATGGATGAACTGTTATTTCTCGCCCAGAACATGGCTGGCAATCGAAATATATTTTCGTCCAGCCTCTTGTGCACTTAAAACGGCCTCTTCTAGGCTGCTTTCTTGTCGAATGGAAGCCAATTTAATCAACATGGGTAGATTAATGCCAGCAATCACCTCCACATTAGCAGTTTCCATGATCGAAATAGCTAAATTAGACGGCGTGCCCCCAAACATATCGGTTAGCAAGATAACATCATCATTGCCACTCACCTTAGAGATTGCCTCCAAAATATCTTTGCGGCGTTGTTCCATATCATCGTCGGGACCAATTGAAATTGTCTCTAGCTTTTCTTGTGGGCCAACAACGTGTTCAAGGGCAGAGCGAAATTCTTCTGCTAATCTGCCATGGGTGACAAATACAAGACCAATCATTATTTATCCAGCATAACTGATTTTTATAATCTGCATACATTGTCGGTGAATTTTTGCCCTGGCAAGTGCTTTTATCAGCTTTTCATTCATTTTTTTCTCAAGGTGCACGGCTAACCAGCTGTTATGTGCCAAAATTTTGCACCATTAGCACCAATTTATGAGGGGCCGATTGTTCAAATGGATTTAACAAAACTTTGGGCAAGCTTATAGCCTGAATCTCAATCCTCTCAGGAGGGCCCAGAGGCAAACGTTCTGGCTCATGATCTGATGTTAACTCAATCACGCCATGAATTTGTGCTTCCACAACATAAGGAAAAGGACAAATACCAACATGGCGAACCTCTAACAATCCTTTTAAAGGCTCAAGAGCCTTGCCATACAGTTTGCCATGAGCCACGCGCAGCAAAACCTGATCGTCAGAAACCAGTTGCGGAGGCTCAGCACAAAAAGAACCAGAAAAATTTGTGGCCAGAACGCGCAAAGCCAAATCAGACTTGCCCACCCCGGAAGGTCCCGTTAGCAAAACACCTTTATTTTCAATCACCAATAATGTGGCGTGAATATTGGAGGCAGGCTCGCTCATGCAATATCAAGTTTATAGTTGGCAGGTAATTCAATCACAAAGCGAGCTCCTTTCGAAACACCTTCACTTTGTGCCTCAGCAAAGTCGTTATCATAACGATTTTCGGCCCTGATCACCCCTTTATGAGCCAAAATAATTTGTTGAGATATACTCAACCCAAGGCCTGAATTATTGCCAAACTCTTCTCCCTCTGGCCGGTCAGAGTAAAACCGCTTAAAGATTTTTTGCAAATGCTCTTGAGGAATACCGGGCCCCTCATCTTCAACTGAGAGGATGATTTTTCCGTTTTCACGCCATAAATTCACCCAAACCTTGCCTTTATCCTTTGAAAAAGAGATCGCATTATCTAACAAATTATTGAGAACCTGCCCCAACCTGCTGTCATGACCGCGAATAAGAAACTCTTTTTTGTCTTTTGACTGACGGTTTACATACAAATTCACCTCCGGCTGATTACCGCGATGAATGTCATTGAAGGTATCAATAATACCCTTTAAAAGGCTGGACATATCAATGATCGAGGTGTCTTGCAACGCCAGTTCCGCATCCAGTCGTGAGGCATCTGAAATATCGCTAATCAGCCGATCCAAGCGCCCCACATCTTTTTGGATAATTTCAACCAGATGGTCGCGTTGCTCTTGCGTTTTCACCAACTCTAAGGTTTCAGCCGCGCTGCGCAAAGAAGTCAGTGGATTTTTAAGCTCATGGGCGACATCG
>JANQQH010000298.1 GCA_028285025.1 Hyphomicrobiaceae bacterium
ACATTTCAACCCACTGGCCTGAAATTCCAATTGTAGCAGAAGAAATGTGCGCCGCTGGCACTGTGCCACAAGGAGGGTCGTGTTTTTTTCTCGTCGACCCCCTTGATGGCACCAAAGAGTTTATCAAAAAACGCGATGAATTTACGGTCAACATAGCGCTTATTCATAATGGCGCGCCTGTTTTTGGCGTTGTTTTTGCCCCAGCACTTGGCGATGTTTATATCTCTCTTGAAACAACAAAAGCCGCCATGCTCTCTCTTGATGATCCCTTTGATGGTGATCAAGTCGCAGATTTATTTGCCCGCGACGCTTTAGACTTTGAAAGAATAACTGTTCGAGATTGGCCAGATAGCCAAGCAACTGCGGTAGTCAGCCGGTCTCACATCGATGAACAAACGATTGATTTTCTTAAGAAAAATGGAATATCAGAACGAGCTCCTTCAGGCTCAAGTTTAAAATTTTGCTTGCTAGCAAACGGCAAAGCTGACATTTACCCCCGCTTTGGCCCCACAATGGAATGGGACACAGCAGCAGGACACGCCGTTTTATTAGCCGCCGGCGGCACGCTGGTTGACCAAAATGGAGCCCCTTTCACTTACGGAAAATTTACCCAAAATTACCGCAATAGTGGCTTTATCGCAGGCACAAAAGAAATCTTACAAAAAATCAAATACTAATTTTTGCAACCCCAGACCTTACTGGTTTATTTTAAAGCGCGGTAAATCCAACGATAGATTTTCCCAATTTTCTAGTGCTTTTGTGATCAATGTCTGTCTATGTTCACGCCACAAATGAAGATTGACCGGTGTATGAAATAAATGCAATCGCCCATCAAATATAGCCCAAACAGAAGGGCGCCCTTCTGACAAAACCCCTTGAGACACAGCATAAGCGTCATATCCTGCAAATCTAGGCGCATAAAGAGACGGGCTGCGTTTAAATGCATCTAAATTGCCTTTATTCACAAAACGCCAAGACACACCATGCCAAACAGTTTCATAATCTTCTTCACCAAGCCTAGCGCGATTAAATTCAAAATAGGCAATTGGATCATATCCAGCAATGGCTAGCCCCGTGATCGAATCGGCCCAATGAATCGGAACATATAAATTATCAAGAGCGCGCAATTTTTCTTCCATTTGAGTGGCGTTGTTCCTGGGTTTCTTGAAAACATGCGGGCCCATCTCTGGCTCTATTGGTGTCTTTAAAGCCTCTTTTTTTGATGCCGGCTCTTGAGATTGTGCCTGTGTCAACCCAGACATAAAAAAAGTACAAACCGTTAAACACACAGCTACTTTATAGACCCCATCCGGAAAATGGTTTGTAGTGAAAAGAATAAAACTCATTGAAATATCTACTGTTTTTCTCTCATAAAAGGGTTCACTGGGAGTATGATAAATCAAGACCTTAAAGATTTTGAAAACATATATTCCAGAGCCAGCATTCCCCTAAAAAGAACACACATTTAGGGGTGAAATATTCTTTTTCCAAGCGTTTCATGAACCCCAAAACCGGTATCCACTTTTGGGGGAAACGCTATAGAAAAGCCATAGTTTTAAGCCAATTTAACGCCAGATGAATTAACAGTTTATTTGTCTTAACGAGTTATTTGTCTTAACGAGAGATAATCGTCTTTAATTTTTGATTAAACAACGCTTTTAAGGATATTTGAATGGTTGTTTTTCGCTCACTTTTGTCTGCCAGCGTTTTGCTAGCAAGCTTCCTAATCATAACACCAGGTTTAACCGAGGATCTTCCATGGAATGATGCCCCTGCTGATCGTGGATACATTCCAGATCAATCAGGAGACGCACCGGTTGACATCACCCCGGACGCAAGCCCAGACTATCGCAGCCCGCCGCCAAGCACCCGTTATGAAGCACCAGGGCCAAGGCGCTATTCACGCCAACCCCAACGCTATGAAGAACGTCCCATAACCGAGCAAGAATATTCGTCCAATGAAATTATGGGCGCAGGGCACCAATTTTTTGGCTCTGTCTCGGTTGGCATGGCCAAAGTGGTCGAACATACCTTTAAAAGCAAAGGCCGCCCAAACGGTTATATTTTAGGAGAAGAAGCAGGCGGTGCCATTATTGCGGGTTTACGCTATGGCGAAGGCACGCTTTATACAAAAAGTGCTGGCCAACACAAGGTATATTGGCAAGGCCCCTCCATTGGTTATGATTTTGGCGCTGCAGGGTCTAAAACCATGATCCTGGTTTATAATCTTTATTCTCCTGATGATGTCTACCGCACCTTTGGCGGTGTTGCCGGTTCTGCTTATTTTGTTGGCGGCGTAGGCGTGACATTTTTACAGCGCGGTCATGTTAATTTAGCGCCAATTGTCTCCGGCGTTGGTTTTCGCGTCGGTGCAAATGTTGGCTATCTGAAATTCACGCGCGCCCCAACCTGGAATCCGTTTTAAGATAAAAGCTCAAAGCCATCACTCTATTTCGTTTTAAAAAGCATTTGAAAACAACTCATAAAATGGGTGTTCTTGACAAAATAGTGTTGCTCTCTTTGATTGGGCACGTCACTATACCAGCTGATAAGAAATGTTTTTGACAAAGCCAGTGATGGCTTAAGTCAAAGATTGCTCTTTTTTGTTCACATGTTAAATTTGTTCACATGTTAAATTAAGAGCCTGATAAAGA
>JANQQH010000092.1 GCA_028285025.1 Hyphomicrobiaceae bacterium
AGGGTTCTTTTACAAAAAGGGTGTTAGCTAGAAAAAGCTAACACCCTTTTTGTGTTTTTCGTTTAGCCCGCCTTAGAGCATGTCATTTTATTGAATTCAAAGTCATGCTCTATCTTTTTATTTATGCGTATCTTATTTCACAAAACCGGTATCCACTTTTGTGCGATACGCACCAATTTCTTGCCTATTTTTATTACGCTGATCTATTTGTTGGGCATGACCTTATTTATTTAATGTACATGTTCTGTTGTTTTGATCATTGGTGTTGCATGCAGGCTAACTTAAAACTTAATTGACACTTGCTCCATTCAGTCGATTAATTTCATCTTTGATTTGGAGTTTTTTGCGCTTTAACTCCGTTATTTTAACATCGTCAATTAACGGACGGGATCGTTCTTTATCGATCTGACTTTCAAGTGATTTATGTCTGTGGCGAAGTTCGGTAATATGAGCTTCAACTGCCATGCAACCCTCCGTGGTTTCGTTGTCATTACGTTTGTTAGTTTGACAAAATTTTGCTGATTTGTCCAATCGACTTTGATTACAGTATTGAAAAATTATTAAAGCCTTTATTTTCAAAAAGGTTTGTTTGTTACTCAAACACCTTATTTTCTTTGTTAATATTGCGCATACATGATATTTTTAGAGTATGATTGGACTATTATTTATTGAGAGGCCGACTTCTTGGAAAAGTCAGGACATATTGACACAGTTTTGCGCCAACAGCTGGCTATGAAACGTCAAGAACATCAAGATCTTGATCAAGCTATTGAGGCTTTGATGGCCATATCGCCGTTTGATCAATTGCAGGCCACGCGGCTAAAAAAGAAAAAATTACAATTAAAAGATGAAATCAAAGTCCTAGAGGCGAAGCTTTTTCCTGATATTATTGCTTAAATTCTTGCTCCAAAGTCTCAATGCATTTAAATGCTCTTTTTATCCTTAATGTTATGCGTTTACCGCTAAATTTAGCGATTGCTGGGGAGCTTTTGATCGCCGTGCTTGCAAAATCAACTTTTTTTCCTATAATTTCCGGTTTTTCAATGGAAAAAGCTGTTTTTCGATAGACTTTTAAACATGGAGAGGGGCTGACCCCCAACTGTTGTGATGACCCACTTAAAACCACTTGTCAGTGTCATTATGGGCAGCCAATCTGATTGGCCAACAATGAAGCATGGGGCTGATGTTTTAATTGGCCTCGACGTGCCGTTTGAAACCAAGATTGTTTCAGCCCATCGCACCCCTGAACGGATGTTTGACTTTGCCAAAACAGCGCAAGCCCGTGGCATCAAAGTTATCATCGCGGGGGCTGGCGGGGCCGCGCATTTGCCCGGCATGGTGGCAGCGCTCACCCCTTTGCCTGTTTTGGGCGTGCCGGTTCAATCTAAAGCGCTTTCTGGGCAAGACAGCTTGCTGTCCATAGTTCAAATGCCAGCCGGGGTGGCTGTGGGTACGTTTGCCATTGGCACAGCAGGGGCAAAGAACGCTGGGCTGATGGCAGCTCAGATAATTGCCACCCATGATGAGGCTTTGCTTATGCGGATTAACCAATGGCGGTCAACTCAAACAGAAAGTGTGGCGCTTGTTCCGAAAGATGATGATTGATAAAGCTTTGCCTCCGGGTTCAAAAATTGGGATTTTTGGTGGTGGCCAATTGGGGCGCATGATGGCGATTGCCGCGGCGCGGCTGGGTTTTCATGTAAATGTGTTTTCCCCTCAGCATGTCTCACCGGCCTTTGAGGTGGCGCATGAACGCACGATTGCCCCTTATGGGGATTTGGCGGCTGTGCAAGCATTTGCGCAAAGTGTTGATGTGGTTACGGTGGAATTTGAAAATATCCCGCTGGATACTTATGAGCATGCGGCCAAGTTTACAGCCATTGCGCCAGAGCCAACCGCGCTTGCCATTGCTCAGGACCGGTTGGCAGAGAAAAACTTTTTAACCTCTCACAACATCCCTGTGGCGCCTTTTGTTGAGATTAACAGAGAAGCGGATATTGTTTCAGCCGTTTATAAGCTAGGGCCGGAAGGGATCTTAAAAACCCGGCGGATGGGTTATGACGGGAAGGGTCAAATTCGTCTTGGCGGCCGGGTTGACCCGGATGCAGCCATTCAAGCTTATCGCGGTGAGCCAGCAATTTTTGAGCAGATCGTGCCGTTTAAGCTGGAGATTTCCTGTTTGGCTGCCCGCAATTATGACGGCGCGATCGTGTTTTATGATTGCCCCAAGAATGAACATCGCAATCAAATTTTGGCCGAATCGCATGTGCCAGCCAATGTGCCTGCTGATCTGGAAAAATTAGCCCAAGCATACACGGCGAAAATTGCTGAGAAGTTGCAATATGTTGGGGTGATTACTGTGGAGTTTTTTGCGCTTGGACAGGGGACTGAGACGCCTTTGATTGTGAATGAGATTGCCCCGCGGGTGCATAATTCTGGCCATTGGACGATTGATGCTTGCGCGTTTGATCAATTTGAAAATCACATTCGGGCCATTACCGGCTGGTCGCTAGGCTCTGGACAGCGTCATTCCAATGCAATGATGGTCAATATTGTGGGCGAAGACATGGACAGATGGCGTGAATTTGCCACCAGTGAGGGGGCGATTTTGCATGTTTATGGCAAAGATGAAACCCGTGCTGGGCGCAAAATGGGCCATGTGACTTATCTTTATGAGAAATCGTAATAAGGTACGGGCCAGTCCCTTTAGATAAAAACGCGCTTTATTCATAAATAAAGCTCATATCAACTGGACACAGCAGGTGTTTTTTGTTAAAGGTTGCTTGAATTTTGTGGCTCGGTGGGGTATCGGGCCTTTTTGTTATTGGCAAATTCCCTAAAACTTTTGGAATTTAGACCTTTTAGAATGGAGATGATGGCGCGTGCAAGTCATGGTTCGCGACAATAATGTCGATCAGGCCCTTAAAGCCTTGAAGAAGAAAATGCAAAGAGAAGGCATTTTCCGGGAAATGAAACTTCGTAATTTTTACGAAAAGCCTTCTGAAAAGCGGGCTCGGGTGAAGGCTGAAGCCATTCGCCGTGCACGCAAATTGGCGCGCAAAAGAGCGCAACGTGAAGGTCTTGTGCCAGGGCGTAGCCGCTAAAGCAGGCCTACTAGCTTTATAGTTTTGTAATTTTCGGGACAGTATGAACCGTCAATGCGCAAAATTGGCTGGTAAGGTTTTTAAGCTTTTTATCGATTTTTATTTTTAAAACCCACTTAAATTTTTAAGTGGGTTTTTTGTGTTGCTTTCCTTTTCATGATTTTTCTTTATTTTTTTTCTATTTGTGGTTTGCTTGATCTTAAATCGTCGATTGGAGATTGAGTATGAAAAATGATTATTACACTGAAGATTTACATGGGCCCCATACTCTTTTTCAGATCGATAATTTCGTTCTTGAAAATGGCGTGACTTTGCCGCAAGCGACCCTTGCTTATAAAACGTATGGAACGTTGAACGCACAAAAAGATAATGTCATTTTGTTTCCTCATATGTGGTCTGGCACACCCAAAGCTATGGAAATATTTATTGGCAAAGGGCGCCCGCTCGATCCTGACAAATACTTTATTATTTTACCCGGGCAATTTGCCAATGGATTTTCATCTTCTCCCAGCAATGGTTCTGTGCCCTTTAATGGCGGGGCTTTTCCCTTTGTTCATATTGGCGACGATGTGCGTGCCCAACATCGCTTGTTAATGGAAG
>JANQQH010000299.1 GCA_028285025.1 Hyphomicrobiaceae bacterium
CCCCGACCAAAGGGCCAATCAAAAGCACATAAATTGGAACTTGAAACAAAAATAATATGACAGTAAACACAAGGCCACTGATCAAACTTAAAATAAAAAACGTGCGCACTTTCATTGTTTCAAGGCCGGCCCTTTGCAAACGCAAACGCATCGAAACTTTTGTTTTTTTCTTCTTTTTTTCTTCTAACTCATCAATCGCATCTTGAACCTGTTTGCGCCGGCGCTGCTCTGCCATGCCCTCACGAGACACTAGCTTGGCTTGCGCGCCACCAGCAACCAGGTTTTTCCGTTTCTCAGCCTTATCAGTACTGGCAAGAATCGCATCCAAAACAACATAGATAAGTGTACCGGCGCCAAGAATCCCAAAACCAAAAACGGCATATATAACAATGTCATCACTAAACACTGGCTTCTCCTAAAGGATTACCACTTTCATCAACCACTTCTGCACGTGAGAGCACATCAACCAATCGATGATCTTCATTAAAGTATTGAGCACGTTCATAAAACTTAGGTCTTGTGACACCTGTTGAGCGATGCCGCCCAATAATTTTACCATTTTGGTCTTCACCCAAAATCTCAAAAACAAAAATATCTTGCAATGTGGGTACGTCCCCTTCCATACCCACGACTTCAGTAACCCGTGTGATTTTACGCGAACCATCGCGCAATCTAGCAGCCTGGATAATTACATCAACAGAGCCAACAATCATCTCACGAATGGTGCGTGCTGGTAGGGCAAATCCACCCATCAAAATCATACTTTCCAAACGGCTAATACATTCCCGCGGGCTATTTGAGTGCAAAGTTCCCATAGAGCCATCATGGCCCGTATTCATTGCTTGCAACAGGTCAAAAGCTTCAGGTCCACGCACCTCACCAACAATAATCCGGTCTGGGCGCATACGCAGACAGTTTTTCACCAGATCACGCATCGTGATCTCCCCTTCACCCTCAAGGTTAGGGGGACGCGTCTCCAAACGCACCACGTGAGGTTGTTGCAATTGCAGCTCAGCACTATCCTCACAGGTAATCACCCGCTCATCTTGTTCAACATAAGCAGTCAAACAATTCAACAAAGTGGTTTTACCAGAACCGGTACCACCAGAGACCACAACATTACACCGGCACCGACCAATAATTTCCAAGATCTCCTGGCCCTCAGGCGTGATCGCCCCAAAACCAACCAACTGATCAAGCGTCAACCGGTCTTTCTTAAATTTCCGGATTGTCATGGTCGGCCCTTCAAGAGCCAAAGGAGGCACAATCACGTTCACACGAGAGCCATCTGGCAAACGCGCATCACAAATAGGGCTAGATTCGTCAACACGCCTGCCAACCTGACTAACAATCCGCTGACAGATGTTTAAAAGTTGCATGTTATCAGTAAAGCGAATAGCCGAGGCCTCAACTTTACCATCAACCTCGATAAAACAATCATCGGCCCCATTAATCATAATGTCAGCAATATCGTCTCGAGCAAGCAACGGCTCTAATGGCCCGTAACCGAGCACATCATTGCAAATATCTTCGATCAGATCTTCCTGCTCAGAGATCGGCATAACCACATTTTGGATCGCCAAAATCTCACCAACAATATCGCGAATTTCCTCGCGCGCAGCATCATTATTTAAGTTTGCCAACTGAGTAAGATCAATCGTGTCAATAAGTGCATTGAAAACGGTCGTTTTCACATCGTAATAATTTTCAGAACGTGTGCGCTCAACCTCTTTTTTCTCGGCTTGGACAGGCTGCATCTCAA
>JANQQH010000301.1 GCA_028285025.1 Hyphomicrobiaceae bacterium
AATTTGGCAGAGACCGCCTCAACACTGGCGCGCACCTCATCAAGGCCAGAGGCATCATTGTTCGCCGCTTTGCCAACCCCGGTCGGTGCCCGGTATTCACCAAACACGTCACGCAATAAGTTGCCCCATTCACCGGTGGTAACCCCCGCCTTGGCACACGCTATAGACGGCTCCATAATATTGCGCCCTTCTTGGGCAGCACCACGCAAGTCTTCTAATGCGGCATCACAAGAAGCTTGATCACGATCCTGTCGCCATTGTTGCAAGCGCTCAACCTGCTCACGTTCCACATGCTCAGGTATGGTCAAAATCCCCCCATCTGCCCCTTGGGCCAGCGGGCTGGGCTCACTTTCTGTCCATTTATTCACGCCAACCACAATCTGCTCCCCGCGCTCAATATCGCGCAGGCGCGCTGTGTTACTCTCAACAAGCCGCTGTTTCATGTAAGAGCTCTCAACCGCTGCAACCGCCCCGCCCATCTCTTCAATCCGGGCCAGTTCAGCGCGTGCTTCTGCCTTGAGCTCTTCGACCTTTTTATCAATGGCAACAGACCCATCAAAAATATCACCATATTCAAGCAGGTCTGTTTCATACGCCATAATCTGCTGCATGCGCAAAGACCATTGCTGATCAAAAGGGCGCGGCAAGCCGAGCGCTTCATTCCACGCTGGCAACTGCACGGCGCGCGCGCGCGCCTTTTTCGACAGCACCACCGCCAACATCTCAATTAAAATCCGATAGACATTGTTTTCAGGCTGCGGCTCGGTCAACCCAAGGCTGTTCACCTGCACCCCATAGCGGAACCGGCGGTATTTCGGGTCCTCAACCCCATAGCGCTCAAGCGCAATCTCATCCCATAAATCAACAAAAGCGCGCATTTTGCTCATCTCGGTGATGAACCGCATACCCGCATTAACAAAGAAAGAAATCCGCCCCACCACTTTCGGGAAATCATCTTCTGAGACTTCACCAGAGGCCTTCACCATATCCAAAACCGCAATACCCGTAGCCAAAGCATAAGCCAGCTCCTGCACCGGTGTCGCGCCAGCTTCCTGCAAATGGTAAGAACACACATTGGTCGGGTTCCACTTGGGCACTTCTTTATATGAATAGGTGATGATGTCCTTTATCAACCGCATGGACGGCTCTGGCGGAAACACATAAGTCCCGCGCGAGAGATATTCCTTAATAATATCATTCTGCACCGTGCCAGACAATTTAGAGCAATCCGCCCCTTGGGTTTCAGCCGTGGCAATATAAAGCGAGAGCAACCAAGCAGCCGTGGCATTAATCGTCATAGAGGTATTCATTTCCTCCAGCGGAATGCCATCAAACAAGGTGCGCATGTCGCCGATATGAGAGATCGGCACCCCAACCTTGCCCACTTCACCTTTGGCCAAAGCATGATCAGAATCATAACCCGTCTGGGTTGGTAAATCGAAAGCCACAGAAAGCCCGGTTTGCCCTTTAGCCAGGTTGGTCCGGTATAGTTCATTCGATGCTTTGGCAGTCGAATGGCCTGCATAGGTACGAAATAACCAGGGCCGGTCTTTGGTTGGATTCTCTGTCATAAAAAACGCTCGTAAAAATTTTAAAAAATCTTGAGCATTAGACTAGCTCAAAGCCAATAAAAAATCGAGCCATCTCAAAGTCGAAAACATAAGACCTTTTACCGAGAAAATTTAACTGATTGGCTGATTTTTTAACGCATTAACCTTTAAAACAGACGCAATCACCCTTCGCCGCCTTCTTCTGTATCTGCAGCAGTTGTTTTTACCTCAGCAGACTTTTTACGTTTATTTGACCGTCTTTTTCCAGACCTTGGTTGTGTTTGCTTATGGCCACCTTCCTTACGCACAAAATGTCCCTCTTTCGCAAGTTGAACGGGCGCATCTGAGGAAAGCACAATTTGGCGATGCGGATAGGGAATAGAAATACCCGCTTCATCCAAGGCCAATTTAATCGCCCGCGTCATATCAAAATTAAGATCCCAGTAATCACCGCGCTTGGCCCAAGCCCGCAATTCAAGATCAACCGAACTATCCCCAAGCCCGCGCACGACCACAATCGGTTTCGGTTCTTGCAACACACGCTCATCATTGTTCAGCAAATCCAAAATTAACGTCCGCGCCTGATCAAGGTCGGCATCATAAGAAATACCGATTTGCAAATCGAGGCGCCGACGCGGCAAGCGGCTATAATTGGTGATGATATTCGACCAAATCATCGAGTTAGGCACAGCAACAAACAAACCTTGCACGGTGTGCATGCGCGTCATAAACAGGCCCGTTTCATCCACCGTGCCAGAGGCACTGCCCGCCTCAATATAATCCCCGCGCTTGAACGGGCGAATAATCAATAACATGATACCAGCGGCCACATTCTGCAGTGTACCTTGCAACGCAAGGCCTATGGCCAAACCAGCCGCACCCAAAACCGCAATGATCGAGGTCGTCTCAATGCCAAAATTAGCCAACACCATTATGAGGGACAGAATAATAATCGCATAGCTGGCAGATTGCGCCAAAATCGGCGTTAAGGTTTGATCAAACCCGCGAATAGTTTCACAGCGTATGCGGATGACTTTTGCCACCAAACGAGCGAGTAAATAACCGGCAATTAACAACGCCACAGCCATCAGCACTTTCACAGACACAGAAAGCCCGCGTTCAGCTGCAACCTCAGCCACCTTGGCTACTTTATTTACGTCAACAGTGTCAGCAAATGCCTCTAACATTGCTCAAAATTCCCCGCTAAAATTTTTATTTATGCATCAATTCAACTTTAGAAATTTCATAATCAACCAAAAACCGCACAACCTCCTGGACCATTGGAAAGTCATATAGATTGTTATGCGCGCCCCCGTTCACAACATGAAAGCGCTTGGGCTCAACCGCCGCATCATACAAAGCCAATCCAGAGCTTAACGGAATAACCCCATCATCACTGCCATGCACAATCAATAAAGGCGACTTAATCTGCTTAATAAATAAATTGGTCTCAAACTTATCCCTTAAGAATGCCCGCACAGGCACATAAGGATAACGGCTTTGT